>JABDQS010000048.1 GCA_013042125.1 Eudoraea sp. | reverse complement strand
GAATTATAAAAGCAATAAATAAAAAGCCGTGTACATAGCCTATATAGATATTGGGTTCCCTGATGTTTGCCCAATATTTTAAGGGCATACTAAATCCAAACAGCAGTAAATAGGAGATCCCTTCCAGGATGGCCAGCAGGCGTAGTGTAAATAACATCTTCTTTGGAGATTAAAGATGAATCACTTCCCCATAGGCATCTGCCACTGCTTCCATGACCGCTTCGCTCATGGTAGGGTGGGGGTGTACTGCTTTCAGGATCTCATGGCCGGTAGTTTCCAATTTACGTCCCAGAACAGCTTCTGCGATCATATCTGTAACTCCTGCACCGATCATATGGCAGCCGAGCCATTCTCCGTATTTGGCATCGAAAATTACCTTTACGAATCCTTCTGAGTTTCCTGAAGCCTGTGCCTTCCCGCTCGCAGAGAAAGGAAATTTTCCTACTTTGATGTCGTGGCCCTTCTCAAGAGCTTGTTTTTCAGTTAACCCAACTGAAGCTACTTCAGGGAGGCAATAGGTACATCCGGGAATATTGCCGTAGTCTAGAGGTTCAACATGCATCCCGGCTATCTTTTCTACACATAAGATCCCCTCGGCAGAGGCAACATGCGCTAGTGCAGGTCCTGCGGTTACATCACCAATTGCGTAATAGCCGGGAATGTTGGTCTGATAAAAGTCGTTCACAAGGATCTTATCCCTGTCAGTAGCAATACCCACATCTTCCAGGCCTATGTTCTCAATATTTGTTTTAATTCCAACAGCAGAAAGGACCACATCGGCCTCAATGACCTCTTCCCCCTTAGGGGTCTTTACCGTTACTTTTACGCCATCTCCAGAAGCATCTGCCTTGGTAACCTCGGATGAGGTCATTATTTTAACTCCAGCTTTCTTAAAACTGCGTTCCAGTTGTTTGGAGATCTCTTCGTCCTCTACCGGAACCACGTTTGGTAAAAATTCTACTACGGTTACTTCGGTCCCCATAGCATTATAGAAATATGCAAATTCTATCCCAATGGCCCCACTGCCCACCACTACGAGTTTTTTCGGTTGTTTTTCAAGGGTCATCGCCTTTCTGTAGCCAATGATCTTTTTGCCATCCTGGGGTAAGCTGGGTAGTTCCCTGCTTCGTGCCCCGGTGGCAATAATGATATGGGAGGCACTGTATTCGGTCTCTTTCCCGTCCTCCCCGGTTACTTTCACCTTTTTTCCCGCACTTACTTTTCCAAAGCCATTTATAACTTCTATCTTATTCTTCTTCATAAGGAACTGAACTCCTTTGCTCATTCCCTGTGCCACATCTCTGCTGCGCTTCACTACAGCATCAAAATCTTTATCAGCACCTTCAATTTTTAAGCCGTAGTCACCCGCGTGTTTTAGGTACTCGAATACCTGTGCCGATTTTAAAAGGGCTTTGGTAGGGATACATCCCCAATTCAGGCAAACCCCGCCAAGACTCTCTTTTTCAATAATTGCGGTCTTAAGTCCCAGTTGGGAAGCCCTGATTGCGGTTACATATCCTCCGGGTCCGCTCCCTAAAACAATAACATCGAAATTGCTCATCTAATTTTAATTTTTGTAGATCTGTCTTGTTAAGACGGCAAAGTTACAAAACCAAAATGAAACGTTTTTTATTAAAATGTACGGTATTTAACAAAGAAATACCTCCAATAACTAAAAGGAAGCCTTGATATTAATAAAACCGATCAGTTAGATAAAGGTACTTTACTCTACAGGGACAAATTGCAGGGCAGCCCCATTGATACAATGCCGTTTACCGGTAGTTTCTCTAGGACCATCATTAAAAACATGGCCAAGGTGTCCGCCACAGACGGCGCAGTGCTCTTCCGTACGTTCGTACCCAATTTTATAGTCAACATCATAGGCTACATTCCCCTCAATTGCCTTGTCAAAACTGGGCCAGCCCGTTCCGGAATCGAATTTAGCTTCACTGCTAAAAAGTGGAGTTTTACAAGCTGCACAGACATAGGTGCCCGGTTTTTTATTCTTGAGCAATTCACTGGAACCGGGATTCTCGGTGCCGGCTTTCCTCAAAATGTAGAACTGCATATCCGTAAGTTCTGCACGCCATTCGGCTTCAGTTTTTGTTATGGGATACGTGTTTTCAGCTGTTTCAGAATCCTTAGTGGCTTCGTCCTTCATTTCTTTTTCCTGAGAGACACCTTTACAGCTGATAGCTAGAAGAGCGATCCCGATAAGCATAATTTTTTTCATAGCAATTTTTTCTACTAGTCGTTATTTTTTCTTGTTCCTTTCAAAAATAGGCAATAAAAAATCCCCTGTAAAGAGCTACAGGGGATAAATAAGGGGTTGAATGTTAATTCAATATGATCCGTTGCACCTCATCTTCTGTTATATTGAGTGCGCGCATCACTGCGTCTATATTAGAGGTGTCTAGCTTTCCGGTGGTACCGAAGTCTGCCGGTAAAATAGCGATCCTGAAAACCTGATCATCTGTATCTCCCGGCATCAGTGTGCTAAGATCAAAGTCAGATTCCAGAAAAACATTGACATCAAAAAAGGTGTAATCAAAATTGTATTGAAGTATGCCCTGGTCCAGTAACCTGGTCTGCGGGAGGAGTCTCCAGACATCCACCGGCTCATTATTTCCATCTACTGTTTGCTCCCAAAGAATATAAACCAACACTACATCAGATTCGAAGACCTCTATGGTATTAGGAAAATCATAGAACAGTGTATACTCATTTGCCGGAGTAAAACTATCTTGAATTTCGAAGACCGTTCCCAGAATATTAATTCCGTCTAAACCATCGAGCCCATCAAATCCGGGAGGGCCCGGAGGGCCTGCGGGGCCTTCACAAGAGATCATAAAAAGTACGGCTACTGCGCTAAAAAAGAGTGACATTTTTTTCATAATTGAAACTTTTTTACTGTATCTGAACACCAATATTCAGATAGGGGTTTGATTTGATTCTAAATATGTTTTTCTATAGTTACAAAAAGCGTTCCAAAAAATTACATTATCTTAAATAGCCTCGAAATATACCCGGTAAATTTATGGGATTAAGAAGATTCCTTTGGGTATTATTTTCTATTTTTAGCCAAAACCAAATGAACCAAGTATGCCAATGAATCAAGCGAGGGTTATAATTGAGAATATGAGGCCACAACTCCAGTGTGGAACATACTTTATTAAACGTGTCGTAAATGAAAGTATTGAAGTGTATGCAGATGTGATAGGGGATGGACATGATGTTGTTCAGGCCGATGTTGCATTTAAACACGAAAGTGAAAAATCTTTTACCACAGTACGTATGCATCATCTTGGCAACGATGCACACGGCGCTGTCTTTTCAGTTAAAAAACAGGGATTTTACGATTATAAAGTAGAAGCATGGGTAGATAATCCGCTGAACTGGCAACATGGGATCGAAGCCAAATTAAGAGATCACCAGATAGTTACAAGTGAATTACTTGATGGCGTTCAATATCTTGAACACCTATTGAAAAACGTTACCTCAAAAAATAAGGCATACGTAGAACAGCTTATCAGTGCCTTTCAGGATAAGGAAAGTTATGATCTGGCCATAAAAGAGGCCATCTCAGTAAAACTTCATGATCTTTTCGTAAATCATCCGCTGAAAACTTTCGTAAACTCAAGCGTGGTCCTGCAGGTATATGTAGATCGTGAAAAGGCGAGATTTAGTACCTGGTATGAGTTCTTTCCGCGTTCTACAGCGAGCAAAGAGGGCGTACACGGTACTTTTAAAGACGCAGAGCGACTATTACCAAAAATTGCTGCTATGGGCTTTGATACCATCTATTTACCGCCCATACATCCCATAGGTGAGGTTAATAGAAAAGGTAAGAATAATGCAACAGCGGCCCAGGAAGGTGATAGTGGAGTACCTTGGGGAATAGGCTCACGCCTAGGAGGGCATAAATCCATACATCCGGAATTAGGTAATGAAGCAGATTTTAAACGTTTTATAAAAAAAGCATCAGAATTTCAGTTAGAAGTTGCGATGGACCTTGCATTTCAAGCAGCTCCGGATCACCCGTATACCATCACAAATCCTGAATGGTTTCGGAAAAGACCCGATGGAACCATGCAATACGCAGAAAATCCGCCAAAAAAATACCAGGATATTGTAAACTTTTATTTTGAATCTAAGGCATATAAGGAATTATGGCAAGAATTGCTGGATGTCACTCTTCATTGGATCGGATTTGGGGTCAATATCTTCAGAGTAGATAATCCTCATACGAAGCCTTACTATTTTTGGAATTGGTTGATTTCTGAAGTAAAGAAAAAACATCCGGATGTTTTATTTCTGGCCGAGGCTTTTTCCAGGCCAAAAGTAATGCAACAACTTGCCAAACAGGGCTTTACCCAGTCCTATACCTATTTTACATGGCGGGTACACAAACATGAGCTCATGGAATATGTGACCGAGCTTACCCAATCAGAAATGAAAGAGTATTACAGGCCTAATTTTTGGCCCAATACTCCCGATATAAATCCATATCATCTCCAGGGTGCCAATGAAAGTATGCATCTCATCAGGTACGCTCTGGCAGCAACCCTTTGCGGTAATTTAGGGATCTATGGTCCTGTTTTTGAATACATGGTGACCGATGCTATGCCTGGTAAGGAGGAATACTTGCATTCAGAGAAATATGAAGTACGCTTCTGGGATTGGTCTATTGAAAATAAGATCACCTATTTGATGACAAAACTCAACTTTGCACGAAGGAGCCATCCTTCCCTCCAACAAACCAACAATATTCGGTTTTGTCCTATTGAGAACGATATGTTGATGGCTTTTTATAAATGGAACGATGAAAGAACGGACGAAACCCTTATCGTTGTAAACCTCGATCCCTACTATTCACAGCAGGGAATGGTGCAATTACCTCTTAACGAATTGGGGATAGAAGCAGGAAGGCCCATACAGATGCACGATCTCATTACGGACAATAGTTACCTTTGGTACAGTGAATGGAATTTTGTGGAGCTTCCGGCAAGTCTCCCTTTCCATGTGTTTCAAATAAAAAAATAATAATGGCCAACAAAAAGCAGGAGTCATCTCTGGAACCGCCCTATGTCTTTGACGTGGAGTGGGAAAACCTTATGGATGATAAAAAGTTTATTGATGCTTTCCTTTCTGAGATCCTGGAAGACTACGTGGTAAAACAACGCTGGTATGGCGGTAAGAGCAGCAAACTCAAATATATAGAATTACAAGAGTACTTTAGGATTCAGCAAAGAGGAGAAGTATACTACGGGCTATTGCTTGAAGTGAACTTTAAAGAAGCTTTTTACCAGCATTATTTTTTACCGATTGCCTTTGTGTCTGATGAATCCTTTGCTGAAAAAGATCGGATTCTTCCATTGAGTATCAAGGGACAGGAAGGCTTTATTATTGATGCCCTCAATCTGGAAGCATTTCGGAAACTGGTCTATGAACGTATCATAACAGCAGAACCTAATGATACCACCAGGGTACAGTATCACAAAAGCCTTACTTTTCAAAGTACGCCCTACGAGTCTTCAAAATTTATGGGCCTGGAACAGAGCAATACCTCTATCATCATCAATGGGAGATCTGTGATCAAATTTTTTCGAAGAATCTATGCAGATAAGAACCCGGATTATGAAATGAGCAGATTTCTCTCAGAACGCAAAGGGTATAAGAATACCCCGGCCTATCAGGGAAGTTTGAGTATCATAGATTCCGATAATGTAAGTATTACTATCGCCTTGATGCAGGAATTGGTCCCTAACCAGGGCGATGCCTGGGATTTTACCCTGAAAGAACTTCACAAGGTGTTTAACAATCTGGAAAACAAACACATCAATATTGATCAGATACCTGTCATCCCCTTGTTT
>JABDQS010000045.1 GCA_013042125.1 Eudoraea sp. | reverse complement strand
CCATCTACACAGCAGGCTCCCTTACAGGCAGATAGATTACACACAAAGTCCTTCTCTATGATCTCTTCCGAAACCAATGTTTTCCCTAGTTGGAACATCTTCTTTTTGTAAGCCTCAAAGATACTTTTTTCGCCTGTACTTCCGCGTATAATATTTGTTTTGAGGTTGCTCCTCAAACATAAAATATATACTACTTTTGCACAATCTTAAACGCCTATTCGAATGCATTTGAACTTCAGGGAAATTGCAACTGCCAGCATAATACTTTTTGCCGTTATCGACATTGTTGGCAGCATTCCAATTATCATAAATCTGCGGAAGAAAGTGGGTCATATTCACTCAGAGAAGGCATCTATAGTTGCGGCATGTATTATGGTAGCCTTCTTATTTGTAGGAGAGGAGATACTGAATTTGATCCGTATAGATGTGTATTCTTTTGCGGTAGCCGGAGCCTTTATTATTTTCTTTCTGGCCATCGAGATGATCCTGGGCATTACTCTTTACCGCGATGACGAACCAGAATCTGCCTCCATAGTACCTATTGCTTTTCCACTGATAGCCGGCGCCGGGACCATGACAGCCCTTTTATCACTGCGTGCAGAATTTTATGTGGAAAATATTATAGCGGCTATTATCGTCAACATTATCTTTGTATATCTGGTTCTTAAATCATCTGCCAAGATCGAACGTGTTATGGGTAAAGGCGGACTTAGTGTGGTACGAAAAGTATTTGGGGTCATTTTATTGGCGATAGCCGTTAAATTATTTGCTACGAATATTAATCAACTATTTCCGTAAATACTGGTATCATAGGAAAACAACTTACAATAAAGCCATAGAATGAATAAAAAAGTCACCGTTGTTCTTATCATTTTAGCACTTGCGTTAATTGCATATAATTCAACCATCATTGATTTTGCGGACCCCTTGGGTGAGGATAGTATTATTGCCGTTATTGGTGTTGTCGCTGCCCTTTGCGCCATTGTTCTTCTGCTTATTCTCCTAACTTCCAGGAACATCCAGAAAAAGATAGACGAGGATTAGATTTTTGTCTGTTTGCAAAAAAAGTAACCTAAGTTTTTAATATTTTTAAGGGTGAAAGCCCTGATATCCTTATTTATATTTTCTTTTTGCTTCCTTGGGCTCGCTCAAAGTAAAGATCCTGCTGGAACCCTAAAAGATTCTGTCCGTGTTTCACTCAATTCAGATGAATCCTATGCCCTCTATCTTCCCGGTAACTATGATGCCGAATCCTTATCGCCCATAGTATTTATATTTGATCCGGCAGGGCGCGGTGTTACAGGACTACATTCCTTCATAGAGGCAGCAGACAAATACTCCTATATCCTCATTTGTTCAAATGATTCCAAAAATGGTCCGTATAGTCCAAATTTAAAGATAGCGGACAACCTGTTTAAAGAGGTGCTAAACACCTATGCCGTTGATCAAAATAGAATTTATACCGCCGGTTTCTCCGGAGGGTCACGCCTTGCGGCAACTATAGCAGTATTAAGCAATAGTATTAGAGGGGTGATTGCCTGCGGAGCCGGTTTTGCTAAAAGTCCGATGTATTTCCCAAATGTTCAAAATTCATTTTCCTATGCGGCGCTGGTAGGCCACCGGGATATGAACTATCAGGAAATGAAAAAAACTGTACAATGGGCGTCCAAAATAGGATTACCCAACGAGTTATTCGTCTTTCGAGGAGAGCATCAATGGCCACCTTCGGCCGAGATCCTTAAAGCTTTCGATTGGCTTCAAAATGAGGCTGTAAGACAAGGTTTGGAGCGGGTAAATTACGATACCCGGGTATTGGAATATCAACGTTCTATCTCATTGGCTGATTCATTAGAGAAAAACAGTCATTTGCAAGATGCGGCTAATGAATATGAACGATTATTGAGAAAATATCCGGATCTGACAGATGGCGATCATGTAAAGGCCAATCTAAAAAGAATTAAAAAACTAAGATCATTTAAAAAAGCAGAGGGTATTGAAAACAAAGTGGCCATTTTAGAAGACTCCTTATCTCAGAGATTTTTACAAAGATTTGGGCAGGAATCAATGGAGGGTAAAAGTGCTGATGATTTTAAATGGTGGAATAATCAATTGCTTCGTTTTAATAAGAAATACAGCGAACATAAATATGCTGCCTATAGAGATATGGCGTATCGTATAAACAGGCAACTTTTTGCTGTGGTCATTGAGTCTTTTGATGCATTCCTATTGGACGAAAATGATAAAGAAGCTGCATATTGTGAAGATCTATTAATGGTGATTGCGCCAGACAGTCCATTCACACATTATCAAATGGCCAGAAGATATGCGACAAAAAATATGCCTGATAAATCTCTTGAACATTTGGCTAAGGTGCTCGCCCTGGGCTGGAATGATAAAGAATTCATAAGAAATACAAAGGAATTTTCCAAGCTTAGATCGGACCCGGCCTTTATCGAATTGCTTGAAGGAAATAAATAGATTATCTCTTAATCTTTAACCATTTCCTTCAGCATAGGCTGGTCTAGTTCCATTACCTTTTGAAGCATTGGATCTATAGCCCCCTTGATCTTAGCACTGATATTCGGAGAGAATAATTGTTCTGCCAATGCCGCTTTTAAAAATAGCTTAATGCGTTGGTCATAAGCATAGAAATCGATTCGGATGTTATTGCCAACCGCATAATCTACAAATTGTTCAAATAAGATATCGTCTGCCTTGAAGTTCATGATGAAATCTTGCTGTTCATAGATGTCATAGCGTTCCCGGTCCTCCTCAAGATGCTCAAACACAAAACGAGAGATCAAGCCAAAGCTTTCCATGCTCTTTATGGTTTCTTCCTCAATATTACCAATAGGAACAAACACATCTGGGATAATGCCCCCACCTCCGTAGACCACTTTGCCTTTTGGGGTGGTAAATTTTAAAGAATCTGCTACCTTAATACTATCTGCAGTTAAAAGTTCTCCATTCTCGTACCTCGCTTCAAAACGCTCATAGTAATCTTCGTAACCATTCTCATACGTTCGTTGTATAGAGCGACCTGTTGGTGTAAAATACCTGGAAACAGTTAAACGTACCGCAGAACCATCGCCCAGTGACATCTCCCGCTGCACAAGTCCTTTACCGAATGATCTGCGACCTACTATGGTGCCAACATCATTGTCCTGCAATGCACCAGCGATGATCTCACTTGCAGAGGCTGATCGTTCGTTTATGAGTACATAAACAGGTTTGTCCTCGAATGAACCTGCTTTGGAAGCAAACATCTTGTCTATTTTGCCTTTATTGTTCTTGGTAAAAAGAATGAGCTTTCCTTCTTTCAGAAATTCGTCTGCCATTTGTTCCGCAATACCCAAATATCCCCCGGGGTTGTCCCTGAGATCCAAGGTTATTTTCTCAGCCCCATTTTTCTGTAAATAACGAAGGGCGTTTTTGAATTCTTTATAAGTCGATTCTGCAAATCTGTTGATCTTTATGTATCCCATATCTCGTGATAGCATGTAATAGGCCTCAACACTCTTTATGGGTACTCTGTCTCTTTTAATGGTTACCGTAAAAAAGTTCTTATCTGTTTTCCGGTATACCTTCAGGTCTACAGTAGATCCTATTTCCCCTTTCAAAGTACTGACAATACGACTACTGGGTAAATTCTTGCCGAACAAGGTGTCGTTATCTGCAACCAATATCCTATCCCCGGGTTCTATTCCTTTAAGGAAACTTGGTCCATTCTCAATTGTCCGGATAACTGTAATAGTGTCCTTATACATATAAAAATTGATCCCGATACCCACAAAATCACCTTTCATATTCTCAGAAACCTGGGTTAATTCTTCCTTTGGAATATACACGGAATGCGGATCTAATTTTTCCAGGATATTATTGACGGTTACATCTACGATACTATCCGTATTGATCTCATCTACATACTCATAATCTATATAATCTATGAGTCGGTTGAGTTTATCCTTCTTAGAGTTGGTGGAAAATAACTTTTCGGGCGAATCATTAAAATGAAGCTTGCCTCCTATAAGCACACCCAATGCCATAGCTAAGGCAATGATCATGGGCCATATGTAATGATATTTCTTCATGAAATCTTATTCGTTTTCTTCCAAAATATGAGGAAGATGTTCCAGAACGATCCCCGCTCTTTCCAGAAATTGCAGCCCTGAGTCATCCTTATATGCTATTTGGTATACAACGCGTTTTATACCAGATTGGTGTATGAGTTTACTACATTCTCTGCAAGGAGATAATGTAATGTACAATGTGGCCCCTTCGCAAGACTGAGTTGAGGAAGCTACTTTAGAAAGGGCATTCGCCTCTGCATGCAAAACATACCATTTGGTATATCCATCGTCGTCCTCACAAATATTCTCAAACCCGGTTGGCGTGCCATTGTATCCATCTGATATGATCATACGATCCTTTACGACTATAGCCCCAACTTGTCTTCGAACACAGTAAGACAATTTTCCCCATTCATGGGCCATCCTCAGGTAGGCCTTGTCATACTTCAATTGCTTCTTTTTCGTCACTAACTCTTAATCGATTATTCTTTGTATAAATGGAAAGCACTAAGATACCTGCTTTGAAATAGTTCAACAACCATTAATGGTTAATATTTAATTAAAACCGATAAGAAGAAGGAATTATACTTAGGTTGTTTCTTTCGGCAGGTTCTTATAAACTATAAAATTCTTTAACCCGGCCATGTATTATAGATCATGGGCAGTGTGATAAGGATCACAATAATTGAAAAGCCCATCACAAAATATTTTTTTGGAAGTGTAAGTCTCTCAACCAGTAAAAATGCCAGCAGCAGTACGCCTATAATTATAACGATCTGCGATAATTCTATTCCGGTGGCAAAGCCAAGCAACGGATTTAATTTACTGTCCTCTCCTGCCATAAGCATCTTAAAATAATTTGAGAATCCAAAGCCATGTATCAATCCAAAAAAGGCTGTAGCGGCACTTTGCAATTTAAAATTAAGTATAGTATCCTTTTTCACAACCTCTTTTACATTGAATAATGCGGTCACTAATATGGTAATTGGAATTAAAAATTCTATCCATGCTACATTTACTTCAACGATCTCATAAACCGAAAACGCCAATGAAAGGCAATGCGCTACTGTAAAGATGGTAACCAGAGTAAGTATCTGTTTCCATAAGCGAAACGTAAATGGTAAAGCCAATGCTGCCAGGAAAAGTATATGGTCATAGGCATTGATATCTAATACATGACCTAATCCTAATTCTATATAAAATAAAAAACCTTCCAAAGTGCTATAAAAGATTACATTCCACGTTGTTTCTGAATCTGTTCATAGGCCTTCTGAACTTCCTTAAACTTCTCCTCTGCTCCTTTTTTAATAGCCTCATTTTCCGTATTAACCCTATCCGGATGGTACTTTTTTGCCATCGTTCTGTAGGCTTTCTTAACCTCATCATCAGAAGCACTCTTTTCTATCTCCAGGATCTTATAGGCATTATCCGCAGCCTTGACGAACATGGCCTTAATACTTCCAAAATCGCTGGCTCCAATACGTAAATAGCCCGCTATCTCACGGATCTTATTGATCTCAGGGGCACTGATAGACCCATCAGATTGGGCAATAGCAAATAAAAAATGCAGCAGTTGCAAACGCACCTCATAGCGAGTACGCTGATTTAAATAGGTACATATCCGTTGTGCAGAGATCTCACGTTTCTTAATTACCTCATTAAACGTTCTGAAAATGGCATTTGCCTTCTCTTTCCCATAGGTGCTGAGGAAGTACTGCCTTACATAATCTAATTCTCGTTGACTTACCTGTCCATCTGCTTTGATCACTAAAGAACACAAAGACAGTAGATTCAACTCAAAGTCGGCCGGGGAAACCTTCTGACGGGACAGATCTTCAAATATAGAACGTGGATTGGAGCCCGAGCTAAAGTTGTCCATGAAACTCCCAACCAGAAACCCAATGATGGCACCCGGTAAACGAAATAAAAAATACCCTAAAATAGCGGCTATCCAACGAATCATGTATTGTAAAAAATTTTGGCAAAGATAGGGTTAAACCACTAATAACCCCTTAGTCCATTAAGAAAGCTTTAGCTTAATAGTTCTACATTTTGGTTATCTTTGCACGGAATAAAATTAAAAAAGATACTATGTACCCTGCTGAATTAGTAAAACCCATGAGACAGGACCTGGCTTCGGCTGGTTTTGAAGAATTATATACCGCAGAGGCCGTTGAAAACGCCCTTAAGATGGAAGGAACTACCCTTGTGGTAGTTAATTCTGTTTGTGGATGTGCTGCAGCAAACGCAAGACCTGCAGCCAAATTAAGTTTGCGAAACAATAAAAAACCAGATCATTTAATTACCGTATTTGCCGGTGTAGATACGGAAGCAGTGGATGCGGCCCGAAATCTAATGGTTCCATTCCCTCCTTCATCACCCAGTATGGCTCTTTTTAAAAATGGCGAGCTGGTTCATATGATCGAGAGACATCATATAGAAGGAAGGCCTGCTGAAATGATAGCTGAAAATTTATCTGAGGCCTATAACGAATTCTGTTAAACGCCCATAAGTTTTATCTTATACACCGCACTTTGGTAAGTGCGGTTTTTTATTTTTGTACTATGCGTAAACTTCTGGCATATCCTTTAACCTGCTTTTACTTCCTTTTTTTTGGAATTGTACTTGTCGTATTTCACCCTATTCAATGGATATGTTTTAACTGGTTTGGTTATGATGCCCATCAAAAAAGTGTAAGCTACCTAAACCTTATGCTTATTTGGTGTACTTACCTGCTGGGAACACGTTACACTTTTCAAAACGATCACAACATCCCTGAAGGCGTGCCACTGATCATAGTTTCGAATCATCAAAGCATGAATGATATTCCTCCTATTATCTGGTATATGAGAAAATATCATCCAAAATTCGTAAGCAAGATAGAATTAGGAAAAGGTATTCCCAGTGTATCATATAATCTCAGACATGGCGGCTCTGCCTTAATAGATCGGAAGGATAGTAAACAAGCCCTTGTGGCTATTGCCAAATTGGGTAAATATATTGAAACAAATAAAAGAAGTGCAGTCATATTTCCGGAGGGTACGAGAAGCAGAACCGGACAGCCAAAGAAATTTCAACTCACCGGATTAAAAGTACTGATGAAACAGTCCCCTTCAGCACTTATTGTCCCCATAAGCATCAACAATTCATGGAAAATGTTACGCTATGGTAAATTCCCGTACGGCATAGGATCTCATTTGTATTTTAAAGTACATGCCCCAATGGAAAATACCGGCGATTCTGATATATTGCTAGCCAGGGCAGAAGAGGTTATAACCAACGATATTCGCTTTACCGCATGAAAACTACTTCTTTAGTTGAAGAGACTATAGCCTTCGTAAAAGAAATCCTGAAAGATGCAGAAGCAGGTCATGATTGGTTCCATACACAACGTGTTTTTCGCAATGCCCTGCTGATCGCAAAAGATGAGAACGTGGATGTATTGATCGTGAGCCTTGGCGCTTTATTACACGATATCGCCGATGCTAAATTTCATCAAGGGGATGAAAGAGTAGGTCCTGATATGGCCAGGGAATTCCTTAATTCCCTGGAGGTAGAAAAGGACGTAATTGACAAAGTATGCTTTATCATTGAACATATTTCATTTAAAAATAGCATCGGGGAAAATAAGAATACAAAGCATCCAATTGAATTAATGGTGGTCCAGGATGCAGACAGGTTAGACGCTATAGGTGCCATAGGAATAGCCCGTGCTTTTCACTACGGCGGTTTTAAGAATAGAACCCTCTACGATCCTGAAATTGCCCCCAATTTAGAACTGACCAAGGAGGAATACAAAAATTCTAAGAGCCCTACTATCAACCATTTTTATGAGAAACTACTCCTTCTCAAAGACAAAATGAACACCACAACAGGGACTAAGATCGCCTTAAAAAGGCATGCTTTTCTACTGCAATATCTGGAGCAATTCTATGGAGAATGGAACGGGACACAATAAGATCCTTACAGTTTAGAAACATGCTGTGAGGTTCAAATTTTATGACTGATGTGGTCAATTCAAGGACTGCTTTTTTTGTATCTTCCGACTTCATTTAAAAAACATTTCCATATGCAAAGGCGAAAATTTATCAAGAATGTATCAGCTTCCACCGCTGTTTTTTCTATTGTTCCAAGTTATGTTTTAGGCAAAGGTCATGTTCCTCCCAGCGATACACTTTATGTTGGAGCATTTGGCGTTGGTGGGCGCGGTTCCGGCGTTATCAGGGATCTGCAGGAAACGGGGAAGGTGAAATTTGTTTCGTTTTGCGATGTAGATGAGAGAAGGGCGGCACAAGTTTATGAATTCTTCCCTGATGTAAATCGATACAAAGATTTTCGTAAGGTATACGACAAACAATTAAAAGATATGGACGCGGTTATGGTAGCTACCCCAGACCATACACATGCCACCATAGCATTACCTTTTATGCGTGCTAAGAAACACGCCTATGTCGAAAAACCCCTTACTCATAATATTGCCGAAGCAAGATT
>JABDQS010000019.1 GCA_013042125.1 Eudoraea sp. | reverse complement strand
ATCATCATCCGATTAAGGGAAGTGAGGAGGCCAGGCTGTTAAGTATACTGAAAAACCCGAAAGACTGGATAAATGCCTAACACAAAGATCTGCGTATGAAAACACAAAAGATATATCAGATAGATGCCTTTGCAGATGAATTATTCCAGGGAAATCCGGCAGCCGTCTGTGTTATGGATTCCTGGTTGGAGGATACCCTTATGCAGAATATCGCCATGGAAAACAATCTGGCAGAAACTGCTTTTGTGGTAAAGGAGGAGGATCATTACCATATTCGCTGGTTTACCCCGGAACTGGAGGTGGATCTTTGCGGACATGCTACCTTAGCCAGTGCTTTTGTAATCTTCCGGTATTACCAACATGCATCAGATACCATCAAATTCTATTCCCACAGAAGTGGAAAATTATCTGTGAGCAAGGAACATTCCGGGTATCTCACGCTGAATTTTCCAACAGATACGCTGCAAGAAGTGCCGACTAATCCACAAATGGTTGAGGCCCTGGGCCTTAGTCCTTTAAAAACCTTTAAAGGCAAAACAGATTATTTGCTGATCTATGCAAATGAGGAAATGATCACCTCCATGAAGCCTAATTTTTTTCTATTGGATAAAGTAGAGGCGAGAGGAATCATTGTCACTGCCCCGGGGAAAGAAGTTGATTTTGTATCTCGCTTTTTTGCGCCTCAATGCGGTATTAATGAAGACCCTGTAACAGGTTCCGCTCATACAAGTCTAACTCCCTATTGGTCGAAAAAACTGAGTAAAACTGAACTCTTAGCCAAACAATTATCCCAGAGGGGAGGAACCATTCGCTGCACTTATTTGGGAGATCGGGTCCTTATTTCCGGAAAGGCAGTACCCTATTTAAGCGGCGAAATAATCCTATAGATATGGATCAAATCACTTAACTTTAAGATTAAATAAAACTCCATGTATCCACTCAGAAGAAATCGAATCCTTAGAAATAGTAATTCTATAAGACATTTAGTACGAGAAACCATTATTACCCCAAGTGATTTTTTAGTTCCCCTCTTTGTTGTGGAAGGAAATGGTGTAAAAGATGAAATCCCCTCAATGCCCAATTACTATCGACTGAGTCTGGATAATTTAAGGAAAGAAGCAAAAGAACTTTGGAAAATGGGACTCTGTGCCGTACTTCTTTTTGTAAAAATCCCGGATAATTTAAAAGATAATACGGGGTCAGAGGCTTTAAATGAACATGGTTTAATGCAACGAGCCATTAAGGCGGTAAAGGATGCCTGCCCGGAAATGTTGGTGATGACAGATGTAGCCCTCGATCCTTATTCCACCTATGGTCATGACGGAATCGTTGCAGATGGTGTGATATTAAATGATGCCACTAACGAGATTTTGGCAGAAATGAGTATCTCCCATGCCAAGGCCGGTGCAGATTTTGTGGCACCCAGCGATATGATGGATGGAAGGATACGGATCATACGTGAAGCCCTGGAAGATGAAGAACTTACCAATACCGGAATAATGAGTTATGGGGCAAAGTATGCCAGTGCCTTTTATGGTCCTTTTAGAGATGCGCTTAATTCTGCCCCATCCACCGGTGGTGATGCCCCAGAAGACAAACAAACCTACCAGATGGATGCTGCTAACAGATTCGAAGCGGTTAAAGAAGCAGAAATGGATGTGCAAGAAGGGGCCGACATTATTATGGTTAAACCCGGCCTTTGTTATCTGGACATAGTACGAGAAGTCAAAAATGCTGTAGACGTGCCTGTAGCTGTCTATCAGGTCTCGGGAGAGTATGCCATGTTAAAGGCAGCAGCCGAAAGAGGATGGTTAGATCATGATTCTGTAATGATGGAACAATTGATCGCTATGAAAAGAGCAGGTGCTAGCATCATTGCCAGTTATTTTGCGAAAGAAGCAGTGGCATTAATGGGCTAAAATTTCCCGTAAATAAGAAATCCATGAATTTTAGAAATAGTATGATCTTAATTATTATACTTTTTGGTATAATAATATCTTCATACGGTCAATCTCTAAAAAACTCTTCCAAAAATGAACTCCAATTCATTGTAGATTCAATTATAACAAATGGTATAAAAAATGACGCATTCCCCGGTGCACAGGTACTTGTAGCCAAGGAAGGGGCCATCGTATTTCATAAAACATACGGTTTTCATACATATGACAGTCTGCAGCCTGTGAAGGCAAACGATATCTACGATCTGGCCTCAGTTACCAAGATCCTGGGTCCTTTGCCTCTGCTTATGAAATTATATGAAGACGAAAAAATAGATCTCGATGCCCCCTTTAGTACTTACTGGAGGTCCTGGCAAGGGATGAAAGATAAAAAAGAGCTTACGCTGAGGGAGATACTGTCGCATCAGGCCGGATTAACCCCTTATATCGTCTTTTTAAATGAAGTTATGAGGAAAAATGGGTCAAGAACACGATTTCTAAGTGATAGGCCAAAGATCAATTATCAAAAACAGGCTTATGAGGATCTTTACGTGGCCAACAGCTTCCTTTTTAAAATGAATAGAATGATTCGTCGCTCCAAAGTTGACGAACTGAAGGAATACAAGTATTCTGGTCTGGCATTTTTAGTATTTCCTGAATTAATCAAACAAATAACAGGCCATTCCTATTTCTATGAATTGACAAAAGAATTTATTTTCCCTCTTGAGATACCCAGTCTGGGATTCCTCCCACGGCAAAAAGACTTCCCTAACGCAATTGTTCCAACAGAATACGATGATGCTTATAGAAACGCCCTGGTTCATGGATGGGTACACGATGAAAATGCTTCCTTGCTGGGAGGTATTTCCGGAAATGCAGGTCTTTTTGGTACCGCACATGATCTTTATAGGTTTATGCAGTTCTATCAAAATTATGGGATCCTTGACGGACAACGTTTATTAAAGGAAGAAACGGTCAAAGAATTTACAGCTGTTCAGTTTCCACAAAATGAAAATAGAAGGGGTCTTGGTTTTGACAAACCGCTATTGGATAATGCCGAGAGAAGTTTGGAGGATGCCTATCCCGCGCCATCTGCCAGCCCCGAAAGCTTTGGCCATAGCGGGTTTACAGGCACTTTTGTGTGGGCAGATCCAATAAACCAATTGGTATTTATTTTTTTATCTAATCGTGTATATCCTTCACGAAAAAATCGGAATCTATATGAACTAAATATACGGACCTCCCTTCACGAGGTCTTTTACTCCTATTACAGGTAAGAGATCCTTTCAGATTTGTTTTTTAATAATTCTTACCTTCGCTCTTGAAATTACCAATATGCAATTACTATTTTTTTACGTTTTTATTTCCATCTTTTTCTCTTTTTTGTGTTCTATATGGGAAGCGGTTTTACTCAGTATTACGCCTACTTTTATAACTCTTAAAAAGAAAGAAAAAAAGAACTATGCGTTTAGTTTGGAGGAACTGAAAAGGGATATCGACAAACCTTTAATAGCAATCTTAACCTTAAATACTATTGCCCACACGGTTGGCGCTATTTTAGTAGGTGTTCAGGCTAAGGTGACCTACGCTGAGAATTACGGGAACAGCACAACCACTTTTATTGGAATGGAATTCACGGAAGACCTCATGGTTGGTATTGTTTCAGCTGCTATGACAGTACTTATCCTGGTAGCTTCTGAGATCATTCCAAAGACGCTGGGGGCCACCTATTGGAAGCAACTAGCAAATTTTACAGCGAAGTCATTGAATATATTGGTCCTGATACTCAAATGGACCGGATTATTATGGGTGCTTCAACTCTTTACAAGGTTAATAAGCAAAAAAGCAATACATGGTAGTGTTCTTAGCCGTGAAGATTTTACGGTTATGGCCGATATTGCCCATGAAGAAGGGGTTTTTGATGCGTCAGAGTCTACGGTCATTAAAAACTTGTTGCGGTTTAACGAGGTTCTGGTTAAAGATGTGATGACTCCCCGCGCTGTAATGAAAATAGCTTCAGAAAACCAGACCATTAGAGAGTTTTTTACTGAAAATCCCGAACTCCGTTTCTCCCGTATTCCATTATATGGTGAACGGGTAGATATTATTACCGGTTTTGTGCTAAAAGACACGGTATTGGAGGAAATTATCAATGAAAACGGCGATTCTCCCTTATCCTCGATCAGGAGGGATATCCTGATGACCACAAGAAATACCTCCATCCCACAGTTGTTCGAAATTTTTATATCACAAAGGGAGCATATAGCCCTGGTGACCGATGAATACGGTTCTATTAGCGGAATAGTTTCTATGGAAGACATCATTGAGACCCTTTTAGGTCTGGAAATAATGGATGAAAGCGATCATCATGAAGATCTTCAGGTATTGGCCCGTAAGAAATGGGAGGCAAGAGCAAAAAGATCAGGTATAATCGAGTAAAATGGAGGAAGCGTTAATAGAAACACCCCTGGGATGGGCGAAAATAGAAGGTGACCCTGAGGGAGTAAGATCAATTTCTATTTATGATTATAAGCCTGCGGTATCTACTGAAATGCCTGAAATACTCGAAGATGCGGCATATCAATTAAAAGAGTACTTTGAAGGCAAAAGAAAGACCTTTGAATTGGAATTAAATCCCCAGGGAACTGAATTCCAACTCCGGGTTTGGAATGAATTAAAGAATATTCCCTACGGACATCAAATTTCCTATCTGGAACTCTCAAAAAAACTGGGCGATGTAAAAGCTATTCGTGCGGTTGCTGCTGCTAATGGAAAAAATCCATTGTGGATTATTATACCCTGTCATAGGGTGGTAGGCAGTAATGGCGATCTGGTAGGTTATGCGGGAGGATTACATCGTAAAAAATGGTTGTTGAACCATGAGAGTCCGGCAAAACAAGGTTCCTTGTTCCCAAATTAACAAACCATGTAGTTTGTTACTCAACCTTCACTACTTATTTATTTACGAGAATACCCTTTGGTCGATATATTTAGGTGGTTTCTCCGCTGGTTATAGATTTCATACAGGAATTTTGAAGAATAAAACAAACTCGCCGGTCTGTTAGGTGTTTTTTTACTAGTTAATGAAATAAGTAGGGGCAAAAGGCACTTCAATACGCTCTAACAAGGTTCCTGTTTTGGATATTACCAGCACACCACCCACAATCTCATTAGATACATTGGCATTTGCATATCCCAAAAGAAAGACCTCAGCCTCTTCAATGTATCGCAAATCTGTCAGGGCTATGGAAAACTGCGTTTCTAATTCTACTTGTTGTACTATACTAAGAATATCAATAACAAAATCTGTATTGTTCTCAAAATTGAAATATGCCGGACCGAAAGTTACGGGTGATGGTTGTGCCAATGAATTGATATAATAGAGAGTGTTTCCATAAATGGCCCCCTTTAAAGGTCCGGGAGGTAGATATTTATCCAGGACAAAGGATGACTCTCTTTGCAGTAAGAGAGTTTCAATATCGTACACCTGATATATAAAATTAGAATTCCCGGTCCCAATCAATATCCCGAGGTTGCCCTCATCATCTATAAGGACATTAGGAATGGCTTCACCGTAGTCTAGTGTAGCCAGTATAGAGCGCGATTCTGTATTGAAAATGGCTATTTTAAATGCTCCTGCCGCATCCTTATAGGTCATCAGGATACGTTCGCGGAAATATAAAGGTTCATATGCCTGTTGAATATTGAACTCAATAGAGAGATCGGTAAAGCTTCCATCATTGGGATCCAGAGTTCTTATCCCATAATTCCGACTTCCTTTAGGGCTGTAATATCCCAGGAACAGTAGATCCTCAGAATTAGTCCCCCAGGTAATGGATCGTTCTTCTGTTGTCGTATAAAAGTCGGGATAGGCAGTAGATTGTCCGCTTTCGGTGTTTTGCTGAAGGATAGAAAAACTTCCTGAACTAAAACTATAAAAAGAGAGCACCTCATTTACCTGCCGCAATGTTAGATATGAAGGATCCAGGCCCAGTGTCTGTGTTAGGTTGATCTGAGAGCCGCTTTCCTGGGTAGCATTATAGCTGTACTGGAATATGTTCTCCACATCTTCCCCGATCATTTTAAAATTTGGGGTGTCGGCCATTTCAACAACAGTACCCGGCGCATCATCCTTAGAACATGATAAGAAAAAGGTAAGGCACAGGCACAAGCCAAGCAATTGACGATATTTCATGCAAGTTTTTCTTTAAAAGTACATAATCTCAAATTAAAGATGTGAAACCGAAGGGTACTTTCACTCTTATATACTCACTTTGTCATAAACCTATTTCAGAAATACGAAGAATACAATTCTTAGTATATTTAATGAAACTATTCCCTTATTGTGATTCATTAGCCTTGTCACTGTAATACTATGCTTCAAAAAATAGATCTGGAACACATTCTATTCCTGGACATTGAGACGGTTCCGGAAGAAATGGAGTATTCCCAACTCGATGAAACCAAAAGACAATTGTGGGACAGTAAATCTCAATATCGCAGAGCAGATGACGAATCGGCGGAGGAGTTTTATAAAAATGCAGGTATCTGGGCAGAATTTGGCAAGATCATTTGTATTTCAGTGGGTTATTTTCATTTTAAAGGCAGTCAGCGACAATTCCGGGTGACGTCTTTCCATGGTGAAGAAAGAACAATACTACAAGAGTTCAACAGGTTGCTGGAAACTCATTTTAAACCCTCTAAATTCCTTTTATGTGCCCATAATGGTAAAGAATTCGATTTTCCATATATCGCCCGCCGGATGATCATCCTGGGACTACCTGTCCCCGGCAAGCTAAACCTGTTTGGTAAAAAACCCTGGGAGGTACCTCATCTGGATACCATGGAATTGTGGAAATTCGGAGATTACAAACATTATACCTCACTTAAACTAATGGCCAACATTCTGGGCATCCCTTCTCCAAAGGAAGATATTGATGGAAGCATGGTACGGCAGGTGTATTATGAAGAAAAGGATCTGGACCGTATCATCCTCTATTGCGAACGCGATGTGATCACCGTGGCCCAGGTTTTCCTTCGTCTGCGAAATGATCCCCTGATGGAAGATCAGGAAATAAAAAAGGTCTGATTTGCCTTCGAATCAGACTCCTGGGGCCTTAAAGTGGAACTGTACGTATACCGGAAAATGATCGCTATAGCCACCTAAGTACTTCCTGCCCACATACGTCCTGAAGGGATTGCCCTTATAGCGTCCGTTCCATTCTTTCAGGAACCGATCGTCAAAAATGTTGGCATGGGTAAAACTGTGGGTCCCAACTTCTTTGTTAAAAAAAGTTTTGGAAATGATGATCTGATCAAAAAGGGACCAGCGTTGTTTGTAATTGGCACTACCCCTTTGCATAGTGATCAATACTTCCATGGGATTATGAAGTTTTTTTCCACTTACCAGGGCTTTAATGCTTTTATCCGCCGGGCCGTCATTAAAGTCGCCCATGACCACAAAATTTGGATCAGATCCTTTCTCCTCAATTGTTTCAATAAAGGTATGGATGGTCTCTGCAGCTTTTATTCTTTTGTAGGCAGTTTCCGTATCACCATCTCTTCTGGATGGCCAATGATTCACAAAGAGGTGTATCTCCTCCCCATTGAGATGGCCATGAACATAGAGAATGTCTCGGGTAGCATCTCGCACACCATCCAAATTATAGACCATTAGCGGAATCCTTTCAGAAGTGATCACCTTAAAATGCTTCGCGTCATATAGCAGTGCGGTATCTATTCCTCGTTCGTCAGGAGAATCGTAATGAACATATTGATACCCTTTATTCCTCAGGGAAGGTGCTGCAATAAGATCGTTTATTACCCTTTTATTCTCCAATTCTGCCAATCCAATTAATACGGGTGAACGTCTACTTTCTTTTACTCCAAGATGCGATACTGTTCTCGATAATTTCTTTATTTTCTTCCGATATCGCTTTGGGGTCCATTTCTTAAATCCCTTTGGCGTAAAATCATCATCGAGTTTGGCAGGATCGTTTCTCGTATCAAATAAATTCTCAAGATTGTAAAAGGCTATGGTGAAAATATTTGTTGTACGTTTCTTCTTATAGAAAGGAAAAGCCATGGACTGTGAAATATGATCCCTAAAATACAAAATCACTTAGCAGGTATTGTGTAGCTTTGCACTATATTATAAAGTATGCTGGAGAAAAAGACAATAGATCATGAAAAGGCTGTTCTCATTGGTGTTATCAATAGGGAACAAAATGAAGAAAAGGTAACGGAATATCTGGATGAACTGGAATTTCTTACTTACACTGCAGGTGGTGAAGTAGAAAAGCGATTTGTTCAAAGGATAGATCTGCCTAATCCCAAGACCTATATTGGAAGTGGGAAGATGCAAGAAGTGGAGGCATTCGTAAAAGAACATGAGATTGGTTCCGTAATCTTCGATGATGAACTCAGCCCAGTTCAGCAACGCAATATTGAAAAGCAACTTCGCTGTAAGATCCTTGACAGAACAGGCCTTATCCTCGACATTTTTGCCCAGAGGGCCCGGACCAGTTATGCCCGGACCCAGGTAGAACTTGCCCAATATGAATACCTCTTACCAAGATTAACAGGCTTATGGACCCACCTGGAAAGGCAACGTGGTGGTATAGGGATGAGGGGACCCGGGGAAACGGAAATAGAAACGGACAGACGTATTGTACGCGACCGGATATCACTGTTAAAAAAGAAACTTATCAAGATAGACCGGCAGATGGAAACCCAGCGCGGTAACAGAGGTTCATTGGTAAGGGTGGCCCTGGTGGGGTATACCAACGTAGGGAAGTCAACGCTCATGAATGTCATCAGCAAAAGCAATGTCTTTGCGGAGAACAAACTGTTTGCAACCCTCGATACGACGGTTCGCAAAGTGGTCATTGGAAACCTTCCTTTTCTCCTGAGCGATACAGTAGGGTTCATCCGTAAACTTCCCACTCAATTGGTGGAGAGCTTTAAAGGCACTTTGGACGAAGTGCGGGAAGCAGATATGCTGCTGCACGTTGTTGACATCTCCCATCCCAATTTTGAAGAACATATCGAATCTGTGAATAAGGTACTTAGTGAGATAGGTTCTGCGAATAAAGAGACCATCATGGTCTTCAACAAAATAGATCTGTACAAAGCTGAGGTCATTGATGAAGACGACCTAACCACCGAAAGGACCAACAAACATATGAGTCTGGAAGAATGGGAGAATACCTGGATGCGCCGTATGGGAGGGAATGCGCTCTTTATCTCAGCCCTGAACAAAGAGAATTTGGACACATTTAAAAAACAGGTCTATAAGACAGTGCGAAATATTCATGTCACAAGATTCCCATATAACAACTTTTTGTACCCGGAAAATCTTGATCAATATTAGATAGTAAGAAGAAAATTCAGGTAGTTCATCGAAGAAATAAACCCTTTATATTTTTCACAACAAGAACCCAATAGTTGACAACATAGTTTTGGCCTCCGGAGCTTGCTGTGATACATTTACAGTGTAGTTAAGTGTACGTGTTTATCCCCAAATCTTACCTGGACTTACTACTTTAGTGTTCATTTCCCCAAATCAACACTAAGAATTTAGATCTTATTAAAAGACCTACTAACAAAAAAACCCTGATCGTTGGATCAGGGTTTTTTTATGTTTACTCCTACTTATTTCCTCTTGTAGAGGGGCACGGAAGAACAGGCTTCGCCGTACATGATGCTTTTAGCGACCCCTTGTAGTTTCTGAGTGACCCATATATAGGCGTTCTCCGGCACCGGCTTATTGGAACATCCTTTAATGATCATGGGTTTGTCCCTGAATGCCGACACGTCCAATGACTCTATCACCGATCTATAAAGTACGGTTTCGAGTAATTCCAGATCACCAAGTACTATTTGTTTTGCAAAAGGCTGAAGCCTGGTAGTGATCAGCATAAATGCCCAGCCGGGAACGATGGCGTCTGATGAACAATGCAGGGCCACATAGGCACCCTGATACTGTTCCCAGGGATGTTCTGTTACATAAGATCGGAAGTCTTTTTCCTTCAGAATGATCCCTTCATAGAGCCAATCTTTTATATCCAATACAACCCGTTCCCCTTCAGGATAGTGATCCTCAAGATCAAAAGTGATCAAGGAACTGGAGCTAACCCTATTTACAATTTCTTCCTTCATGCCGATCCGGGTAATAAGTTTTAGAGCATCCCCAATTCTAATTTGGCTTCTTCACTCATCAGGTCCTGATTCCATGGCGGATCAAAAGTGATCTCTACCTCAGCATCTTTTACTATGTTGAGGCTTTTAACCTTCTCCTCCACTTCCACGGGCAATGTTTCTGCTACCGGGCAATTGGGAGAGGTTAAGGTCATTAGTATCTTTACCTCATAGTCCTCATTGACAAAAACGTCATATATCAGTCCCAGTTCATAAATATCTACGGGGATCTCAGGATCATAAATGGTCTTAAGGACCTTCACGATCTTCTCTCCTAACTCTTGTGTATCGATAGCCGTCTCACTCATCTTCTGCTTAATTTAACTGTGTTTGATATGCCACCGCATATAATTTTAATTGTTTGATCATACTAACCAGGCCGTTGGCCCTGGTTGGAGATAAATGCTCTTTTAGTCCAATCTCGTCAATAAATGCCGTGTCTGCATCAATGATATCCTGTGGTTTTTGGTGACTAAAGGACCTTATAAGGATGGCGATGATCCCTTTGGTAATAATAGCGTCACTATCTGCAGTGAAAACCAGATTGTCCCCTTCGAGCTCAGCATGTACCCATACCTTGCTTTGGCATCCTTTGATAATATTATCGTCTGTTTTAAACTGTTCTTTGATCAAAGGCAGGGATTTGCCCAATTCAATCATATATTCATAGCGCTGCATCCAATCATCAAACATTGAAAATTCGTCTACGATCTCATTTTGTATTTCCTGAATATTCATTCTCCTTCTTTTGATGTAAAAATACGATAAGTAAATCTGTCTTTCAATTGTTTACAAAACCCAGCTGACTATTGCAGCATTTCCTTGGCCTTCCTTAGTGCTTTGATAAACTGATCTATTTCCTCCCTGGTATTGTAAAAACTAAAACTAGCTCTTATTGTGCCGGGGATCTTATAATAGTCCATTACCGGTTGGGCACAATGCTGTCCCGTACGTACAGCAATACCCATTTTATCAATCAAGGTTCCTATATCATAAGGATGAATTCCCTGGATATTAAAAGAAATAACCGCCGTCTTGTTCTTAGAAGTACCATAGATCTTTACTCCTTCTATTTGTGTAAGTTGATCGGTAGCGTAGGTCAACAGCTCGTGCTCATACTCTTCAATGGCTTCTAATCCTATTGTGTTCAAATAATCCAAAGCGGCTCCAAATGCGATACCTCCACAGATATTAGGCGTGCCTGCTTCAAATTTATAGGGCAGATCTGCATAGGTGGTCTTTTCAAAAGTAACCTCGGATATCATCTCTCCACCTCCCTGATAAGGCGGTAGCTTGGCCAACCACTCTTCTTTCCCATACAACATCCCAACCCCGGTTGGGCCACAGAGTTTATGTGCCGAGGCTGTGTAGAAATCCACATCTAACTTCTGTACATCTACCTTTATATGAGGGGAAGACTGTGCTCCATCCACTAGTACGGCTGCGCCTACAGCATGAGCCATAGGAATAATCTCCTCAATAGGATTTATTGTTCCCAAGGCGTTGGAAACATGGTTGCATACCACCAGTTTGGTATTATCTGAGAGCAGATCCTGATATTTGTCCATCAATAGCACGCCTTCCTCATTCATAGGGATTACCCGTAATATGGCACCAGTTCGATCACATAGCATCTGCCAGGGTACAATATTGGAATGGTGTTCCATGGCAGATACCAAAACCTCGTCTCCTTTTTTTATAAAAGTGGTAAACCCGTTTGCCACCAGGTTAATGCTATGGGTGGTGCCCGATGTAAAGATGATCTCACAGGCCTTAGCAGCATTGAAGAAATGCTGTATCTTGTTCCTAGCCCCTTCATAGGCCTCAGTAGCTTCCTGTGCCAGGGCGTGTACCCCCCTGTGGATATTAGCATTGTAATTACTGTAATAATTTACAATGGAATCCATTACCTGTTTAGGGGTTTGAGAAGTAGCTGCATTGTCAAAATAGATCAGAGGATTCCCGTTCACTTTCCTTTTGAGGATAGGGAAGTCTTCTCTAATTCGTGATATATCTATCAGCGTTTTTATCATAGATGTCAAAGATACCTAAGGTAGGCGTAATTACCGATTCAGGAACATAGAATTTAGCATTAGAGCAATAATCAATTTGAATGTCTTTTAATCGAGTTCCTATTTTAGATCTGAATTAAAAGGGTCTAAAGATCTTTTTGAAATGCCTCAGGCCTATTTTACTTTAATCCTAAAAGCGAAACCCGGCACCTAATTTTATTAATCCAACATTCCTATTTATTGTGTCTACTGATAAAAAAATCTGGTCGTATTGGGTTTTGAAGAATACTCTGGATGAAATGTCATAGCTCATTCCCAAATTCAGATTGAATCCATTATACCATTGACCACCATTTTGTACTTGACCGAATTCATCAAAAAATGCCGGACCATTTATTGAGCGTGACCATGTCCAGCCTATTCCTCCTGAAAATCGAAGTCTGTTGTTCCGGGTAAGGGGTAATTCTGCAAAAAGCCTAGGTTGAAAAAAGAAATCCCGATAGGGAAATTCTTGGATAGGATCAGAATCATTAATGATTGTAGTGGAAAACCATGTGGCATCTAGAGAAGCGCCTAGTCGTAATTTTCCGACGGACTTAAAACGATATTTTAAACCTGCCCCAACAATACCCTGATTCGAGGAACCAAACTTATCTTGCACAGAAAAAGGATAGCTGATATCAACGCTCCAGTTTCTATCCTGTGCGTGCGTAAGAAGAGTTCCAAAGAGTAGAAATACGATTAAAAAATGTTTCATAGCCGAGTGTTTAGTAAATCCAAGCTATGAATAACCCAATTTTTAACCGCTTAACAGAAAGTTAATTAGGAATATTTTATGAGTATTATCTTACAAATCGAATCCGAGTCGCACTCCTAATTTAGTCGCGATAAGTTTATTGATCCGTTTTTTTAATTCGGGTAGTCGTACGCTTTCCAGCACATTATTCGCAAATGCATACATAAGAAGTCCGGTAGCCTCTTTTCTCGGGATACCCCTAGATTGCAAATAGAACATGGCATCTTCATCTAACTGACCAATGGTACAGCCATGAGAACACCTAACGTCATCTGCAAAGATCTCTAGCTGAGGCTTGGTATTGATCGTAGCCTTGTCGCTGATAAGGACGTTGTTGTTTTGCTGAAAGGCATTTGTCTTCTGGGCGATCTTGTCAACAATGATCTTGCCGTTAAAAACACCTGTAGACCGTTCTCCGTAAATACCCTTGTAATCCTGATGGCTCTCACAGTTTGGCTGCTGATGATGCACCAGCGTATGGTGATCCACATGTTGTTTCTCTCCCAGGATAGTGACCCCTTTTAAAGTAGAGTCTATATACTCGCCATCCTGATAGAAGTTCAGGTTATTACGGGTTAATTTACCTCCAAAAGAAAAGGTATGCACTTTTACAACACTCTTGTCTTTCTGGGCAATATAGGTGTTGTCTATGAGGGAGGCGTCATTGGTGTCATTCTGAACTTTATAATAATCCACAATAGCATCCTTAGCAGCAAATATCTCTGTTACACTATTGGTGAGGACTTCATTCTTCGTAAGACTTTGGTGCCTTTCAATTACCTGCAATTCTGCATTTTCTTCCACGATGATCAAATTCCTGGGCTGCAGCATTAGTGATGCCTCGTTCCCTGTCGCAAAATGAAGGATCTCTACGGGCTTTTTAGGTGCCTTGTTCTTTGGAATATAGATATAAGCTCCTTCCCTGCTAAATGCAGTGTTTAAAGTGGTAAGCGATTCTTCCTTGGAAGCCACCTTGTTAAAATAGACATCGATCACCGGCTTATACATAGGCTTGGTGAGGGCAGAACTCATCAAACAAATATCTACCCCATCATGGGTGGTTTCTGAAAGAAATGAACTGTAGATCCCATCGACAAAAACGATCTTGTAAGTGTCTATCTCATGCAGGAAATATTTCTTTACGTGATTATACTCCAGGGCATTTTCCTCTTTCGGAAAAATGCTAAAATCAATTTTTTGTAAGCTATTTAAGGAGGTGTACTTCCAGGCTTCCTCTTTTCTGGAGGGAAAGCCTTTTGTTTCAAAATTCTTAATGGCCTCAGATCTTATATCGTGAATAGGATGATCCAAATCCACGTTGTTTTCAAATGCCATAAAAGAAGATACCAATTTTTCCTTTAGATCCATGTTGCTTAAAATTCACTCATTTGCGGCAATCTCATAACAGACCGCCAAATTCCTTTTTCTGGTTACGCTACCGGTTCCTTTTTTAGCCAGTCGTATCCTTTTTCTTCTAATTCCAGGGCCAATTCCTTGGTGCCGGATTTCACGATCTTACCGTCATGGATCACATGCACAAAATCTGGAATAATATATTCTAATAGCCTCTGATAGTGTGTGATAAGTATTACCGCATTATCCTTGCTCTTTAATTTATTAACCCCATTGGCCACAATGCGAAGCGCATCAATATCCAGACCGGAATCTGTTTCGTCCAGTATGGCCATCTTTGGCTCTAACATCGCCATTTGAAAGATCTCATTTCGTTTCTTTTCCCCTCCGGAAAAGCCCTCGTTCAATGATCTGGAAAGAAACTTCCTGTCTATGTCTAACAGTTCAGATTTTTCCCGTATCAACTTCAGCATCTGATTGGCAGGCATATCTTCCTGCCCACGTGCTTTACGGGATTCATTGATGGCCGTTTTCATAAAGTTCGTTACCGATACACCCGGGATCTCCACAGGGTATTGAAAAGAAAGAAATATACCTTTGTGTGCCCTCTCTTCCGGTGAAACCTCATCCAGGTCCTCTCCTTCAAAAAGAATGGTCCCTTTGGTGATCTCAAAATCTTCGTTCCCTGCAATTACTGAAGCCAGGGTACTCTTCCCCGATCCGTTCGGGCCCATAATGGCATGTACCTCTCCCGGTTTTACTTCCAGGTTAACACCCGTCAGGATTTCCTTACCTTCTACGCTTGCATGCAGATCTTTAATTTTTAACATGATATGCTATTTTTCTTTTGTTCTACTATTAAATGTTTATCCTACAGAACCTTCCAGGCTAATTTCCAGTAGTTTCTGAGCTTCCACGGCAAATTCCATGGGTAATTTATTGAGTACTTCCTTACTAAAACCATTTACGATCAGAGCGATGGCCTTTTCTGTATCTATACCACGCTGGTTACAATAAAAGATCTGGTCTTCCCCTATCTTACTGGTTGTTGCCTCGTGTTCTATTTGTGCCGATTTGTTCTTTGCTTCAATGTAGGGAAATGTATGCGCCCCACAATCGTTCCCCATCAGGAGAGAGTCGCATTGTGAAAAGTTGCGGGCGTTATCTGCCCTGCTGTTCACTTGTACCAATCCCCTGTAGCTGTTTTGCGATTTTCCCGCAGAGATACCTTTTGAAATAATAGTACTTCTGGTGTTTTTTCCCAAATGTATCATCTTGGTTCCTGTATCTGCCTGTTGAAAATTGTTGGTAACGGCAATGGAGTAGAATTCCCCTATGGAATTATCTCCTTTCAGGATACAAGAAGGATATTTCCAGGTGATAGCCGAACCAGTTTCTACCTGTGTCCAGGATATCTTCGCATTCCGCTCACACAAACCTCTTTTGGTCACAAAATTGTAGACTCCACCCTTTCCTTCCTTGTTCCCAGGAAACCAGTTTTGTACCGTGGAATATTTTATCTCAGCATCATCTAAGGCGATCAACTCTACAACCGCAGCATGCAATTGATTCTCATCTCTGGATGGGGCGGTACAGCCCTCCAGGTAACTTACGTAGCTGCCCTTATCTGCAATCACGAGGGTTCTTTCGAACTGTCCTGTCCCCGCCTGATTGATCCTGAAATAGGTAGAGAGCTCCATGGGGCATCTGACCCCTTTTGGAATGTAGCAAAATGAGCCATCAGAAAATACTGCCGAATTCAGGGCCGCATAAAAATTATCTTTTTTTGGAATAACCGAACCAATGTATTTCTTAACCAGCTCCGGGTGTTCTTTGATCGCTTCCGAAATGGAGCAAAAGATGATCCCCTTCTCAGCCAGCGTCTTCTTAAACGTAGTTGCCACGGAAACAGAATCCATAACAATATCTACAGCTACCCCGGCTAATTTTTTCTGTTCGTCTAATGAAATACCTAACTTCTTAAAAGTGTCCAGTAATTCCGGATCTACTTCATCCAGGCTTTCATATTTTGGCTTTTTATTAGGGGCAGAATAATAACTGATATCCTGGAAATCGGGTTTTTGGTAGTGGATATTGGCCCATTCTGGTTCTGTCATTTCCTTCCACCCTTTGTATGCCTCTAGTCTCCACAAGGTCATCCATTCTGGTTCTTCCTTCTTTTTGGAAAGAGCAATGACAACCTCTTCACTGAGTCCTTTCGGAAAGGTGTCTGACTCAATATCTGTGTAGAAACCATATTCGTATTCCTTGGTTTCCAGTTCTTTTTTTAATTCTTCCTCTGTATATGCCATGTTCTGTATTGTATATTGATTATAAAGAGAAACTTTCTCCACACCCACAGGTGCGCTGCGCATTGGGGTTCTTAAAAACAAATCCTTTGCCATTAAGACCCCCTGAATATTCCAGTGTAGTTCCTACCAAATAAAGAAAACTCTTTTTGTCTATTATAATGCGCACGTCATTGTCCTCAAAGACCTTATCCGAATCATTGATAAAACTGTCGAACTTAAGTTCATAAGACAACCCGCTGCACCCACCACTTTTAACACCTACGCGGACGTAATCTTTGGTAACGTCATAGCCTTCTTCAGACATCAGGCTAGATACCCTTTTTTTGGCTGTTTCTGATACTTTGATCATCTTAATTGGATTTATTCTAAATAGTTCACAAATATACATTAAAACTGGGGTATTCAAATAGACGCTAACATTATAATAACATATTTGAGGATCAGATATTTCTATGCTCCAGATCAAGTAAAACTAGAAGGAAAGTAAATGGATTTAGGGGAGTGCGGTATGTACCTACTCAATTTTGATCAGGATAAGATCTGTTCCTCCCTTGTTTTCAAGCGTATTGAAGTTGGTGCTTATGCTTTCACCTACGATTACTAAACCGTTATCACTGGTCTCCAAAGCATCGAATGCAAATTCAAGGTCTGTACCACCAAAGGTCTGTTGCCATACAATGGTTCCCTGAGCATCTATCTTGAGGAGCCAAAGGTCATTTTCTCCCGCATTGGCCATAAGATCCTGATCCGTGCTTTTGGAATTTCCCGAAATAACATAGCCACCATCCTGAGTGGGGCGTATACTTTCGGCTGCATCAAACCCTGCGCCACCATAAGAGTGTTCCCAAAGCAATGCCCCCTGACCATCGATCTTGATCACCCACACATCCGATTCTCCATGAGGCTCACTAATATCCCCATCAGTGCTGATCGCACTGCCTGTGATAATATAACCCCCGTCTTCTGTTTTTGCAATATCCTGGGCAATATCGATCCCTGTTCCGCCATAAGAATGTTCCCATTCCAGTTCTCCTTCATCCCCGATCTTAACCACCCAAAAATCATAGGATCCTCTGGATTCAGAGATATCAAAGTCATCACTTTCAGAAAAACCGGCCATAATATACCCCTGGTCGTGCGCTGTGACCACGGCATGAGCCCGATCGTTGTTGGTGCCTCCGAAATACTTGCGCCATTCCAATTCGCCCTGCGCATTGAGCTTGGTCCCCCAAAACTCGCCCACCCCATGCCGGGTTAAGGAATAGGACTTATCTGTATACCCATCGGCCCTGGCCGAAGTAATATCCAAAAATCCGGTAAAGAATAGACCGCCATCCGTAGTTTCAATAATGTCGTACGAATGATCGTGACCCGAAAATCCAAAGCTTTGTTCCCATTCAATATTCCCCTGACCATCTAATTTCAAAACCCAGTTATCATGAAAGCCTTCGTTATTACTTCCGTCTCCATCATCACTCATGGCATACCCTGTTATGGCATAGCCCCCGTCTGAAGTTTGGATAACAGCCTGACCTCTGTCATCTTTGCTGCCTCCATAGGTCCTGGACCAAAGTAGTGTGCCATCAGAGTCTGTTTTGATCAACCAGTAATCATTAACATTGGTGGTCTTGGGTGCAAGGTCCTCATCCGTACTATCCGAAAAACCAAAGATGGCAAAGCCACCATCTGAAGTTTCAATGACCGAACGCGGGGTGTCGTTCCCGGATCCGCCAAAGGAATGCATCCAGGCCAATTCTCCCCTAAAAAGCGGTTTCGGTTCTTCCGTTCCGGGTAATGTTCCCTTATCATAGGTGCAGGAAACAAGCAGGCCAATAAAAAGTATGACGATTATGCGTTCCACAATTTTTCTTAATTAGATTTCTGAAGTATAAAGAGCCCCGAATTAATATCACTGATAACGATCTTCCCACTTTCAAAAAAAGGATAGACACTCCAAACACCATTGAAAGAAGCGCTGTTGCCGGAAGGAAAACTGTCAAAAAAACCTGTTTCTACAATGTTCCCATTGACTATATCTGAAATGTCTATTATTCTTACACCCGCAGTATAATTCGCGAGAAAGAGATCGTTCCCTTTTACATAGACATTGTGGTCAATGGCCGAAGTAGGTCCCAGATACGTAGCGTGTAAAACAGGATTATCGAGATCCAGC
>JABDQS010000012.1 GCA_013042125.1 Eudoraea sp. | reverse complement strand
AACAACTCAGGTATTCCACCAGATGGATTATTGAGAACTGCGGTTGGAGTTTATCCACAGGCAGGGCAATTTGATGATGACACTTTTGGTGAGACCAGTTTAGGTACTGGTGGTGCTGGTGCAGGTATCACACCAATTATCTTAGCTTCAACAGTTGATTTCTGGAGAGCTGAGGTAGCGATGAACGGAAGTCCTGCTGCAGGTAAGGCACTTGTTTTGGCTGGAATTACCAAATCTATCAATAAGGTAACAACTTTTGGATCTCTGGATGCAACAGCTGACCTTTCATTTGAGCCTTCAGCTACAGATATTTCTGATTTTATTGCCTCTGTTGATACGGCTTTTGATGCTGCGGATAATGAAGGTAAATGGAATATCATGGCAGAACAATTCTTTATTGCACTCAAAGGTAACGGCCATGACGGTTATAATTTCTATAGAAGAAAAGGATTTCCAACCAATTTGGAGCCCAATCTAGAGCCTAATCCAGGTGCTTTTGTTAGGACCCATTTCTATCCGGCGAATGCCGCGAACACCAATTCTAATTTGTCACAGAAATCTGGTGTAACCGGACAGGTTTTTTGGGATACCAATCCCGCATCACCAACATTCCCTGTTGCTAATTAATTTAAAAAAAAATTACGATGAAAAAAGTTTGTGTATTTATTTTAGCATTGTCCACAACCTTCTTTATTTCCTGTGAAACAGATGATAAAGTAGTGGACACGGTCCTTAACGATTATACCGTAGGTGCCGTCTTGCGAACCAGAAATCAGGAAGGGAGCCCGTATAACGCGTTTATTCCTGGATCCGAATTCACCGTAACTGTTGAAGAACAGGATGCTGAATTCGGAGATTTATTACAGTCTATTCAACTGTATGCTTCATTTACAGACAATCAGGATGACCCAACGGATTCTAGCGTAGGAGAACAATTGATCGAGACCTTTATGGCTTCTGATCTATCTACCAGCTCCAGAGGACTTCCGGAATTGACTTATACCACTACTCTTGAAGAATCTGCCACCCTTCTTGGAGTTGGCACAGGTTATTCTGGTGGAGATGTATTCAGTTACCGATTTGAAGTAACGCTTTCAGACGGTAGTACCTGGACCAATGTAAATGGTAACGGTAACGTTCTAGGTGGATCTTATTTTAGTTCTCCTTACAAATACGACGTAGTTGTTGCCTGTATCCCTACAGGTCCTGTTCCAGGAGATTACTCCCTGGATATGCAGGATTCGTACGGAGATGGTTGGAACGGTGCTTCAATCAGAGTTACAGTAGATGGTGTAGCTACAGACTATACTGTTAGTTCAGCGCAGGGAGCTTCTAACTCCGTGGTTTTTAACATTCCTGATACTGCAACCACAGTAACATTTGAATATGTATCCGGAGACTGGGATTCTGAGGTAACCTATCAGTTATTTGCGCCTAATGGTAAAATAGCCTTTGAAGACGGACCTAGTCCTTTTATCGGAGATTTTACAGGTAGTTTGAGTATCTGTCCATAAAAGTTCAGATAACAGAACCTAATACATAAAGGTCATCCATAAAGGATGGCCTTTATGCATTTATAATATTTATTATCAGCGTGCTTTTTAGTACATTTATCCCAAATTAAAATGAAAAAGAAAGCCCTTCCTATTTTGTTATTGTTATCGTTGTTACTTGTCTCCATGGCTTGTAATAAGGATGATGGGCCTTCTATTATCATCCCTGAAGGGGTGGATGAAGAACCAGATACAGAAGTCCCGGCAGAGCCTGAGGAAGAAGAACCACCGGTAATAATGGGCACGGTAGAAGTCTTTAATTCACTGTTGATGTATGACGGGCTGGTACTGGTGAATGATGCAGGAAATAACAGGGCATTTCTTATGGATAAGGATGCCAGGCTAAAGCATGAATGGCCCTTGAGCAATAATTTGGGAAATGATGCTTTCTTGTTAGCCGATGGCAATATTTTAGCTTCATTGGAAGCTGATGAACCTAAAATTACCCTGGGCGGCCAGGGAGGAAAGCTTCAGTTCATTGCGGCAGATGGTACTATTGAGTGGAATTTTGAGTATTCTTCGGAAGATGCCGAAACGCATCATGACGCAGAATTACTGCCCAATGGAAATGTATTGGCAATGGTATGGGAACGCCGAACTCAGGAAGTTGCCGCAGAGGCAGGTTCCAATTCACAGGGTGACGTTTTTCCGGAAGCAATCATTGAAGTTGATCCGGCAACAAACGAAATAGTTTGGGAATGGCATGCGTGGGACCACATCATTCAGGATTTTGATAACACAAAGAGTAATTACGGAGATATTGCTGCAAATCCTCAACTGATAGATGTTAATTACGTGACCATAGAAAATGGAGATATCATGCACGGAAATGGGATCGCCTACGATGCTGCAAAAGACGTTATATATTTGAGTGTTAACTTTTTCCATGAAGTATGGGTAATAGACCATAGTACCACCTCGGAGGAAGCTAGCGATCATTCAGGGGGTAATTTTGGAAAGGGCGGAGATCTTTTATACCGTTTTGGTAATCCTGAGGCCTATAAAAATACCATGGGTACCCGCTTATTTTACAATAATCACTTTCCAAATTTATTACAGGGTGAAGACAGCGGAAAAATGTTAATATTTACAAATGGCAATGGCGTAGGACAATCTACGGTGTACGAATTGCAATTGCCCTCCTCTTTTTCTGTCCAGCCAAATACAGATAATGAACCGGAGGTTGTCTGGAGTTTTACGGATCCGGACCTTTTTTCACCCAAAGTATCCGGGGCAGTGAAACTGCCAAATGGAAACAGGATGATCACGGAAGGTGATTACGGTATTTGGGAAGTTACAGAAGACGGAGAAGTTGTATGGAAATTTCAAGCCGACGGTTTCTTTTGGAGAGCATATCATTTCGATGAAGATGACCCTGAGGTGCTATCTCTTGGTTTTTAAAACGATTTAATAGTTAGTTTATGAAATATTTATATACGCTCATTTTAATATTAAGCGCTCAAGTTTCGGGTATGGCTCAGGTAACTGGAGCCGCTCCAGCAGGCGAGGCAGGACTTTTTGATGCAGCCAGGGGAGGTAATCCGATGTTAAACCTGGTCATGATGGATCTGAGGGTAAGAGACCAGAAAAAAGGTGTAGAGGAGATACTCGGTTCGCCTTATTTAACAGAAGACTTTATTAAAAGTAAGGTCTATTTTGGAGAGGAATTTATGGGCGACTACTATGTTAGATATAATGCCTTAAACAGTGAGATTGAAATAAAAGAAACAGATCTCCCTGAAGAAAACCCAAAGCGATTATTGGCGAATCAGGACCTGAGAGTGAAGTACGGGAAGCGAGAATTGCTGTTTACCACGTACATCAACAAGAAAGATCAAACAAAGAATGGTTATCTATCTATCATCTCCAAAGGAGATAAATTTACACTTTACCACAGATTAGCCGTAAAATACAGTGAGGGTAAAGCCGCAGCTAATTCCATGGTCAATGCTATTCCCAGTAGATATGCTCATTTTGTGGAATATTATTATCTGAAAGATGGGGTAGATAGAATAGATCAACTCCTACAAAAAAAGGGGGCTCTTTTAAAGATCCTTGATAAAGAACTGAAAGATGACGTCAGTAAATTCTTGAAACTAGAAAAAATTGACTTAGATAAAGAAGAAGATCTTATTAAAACATTTGAATATATAAACTCCCTTAATACAACCTCATGAGGCTTTTAGAACTGCTATTTTTTTGTTGTACCATTTGTAGCATACAAGCTCAATTGGTAGATGCCGGAGCACCGCAGATGGGAGCTGTAGAGAACGATCCCTATGCCAATTATCATCAGCGCTGGAATCCCAGAATGCAGGAATTGTTCCAAAAGGTGAAAAATGATGGAGAAACAGTGAGTTATTACGTGGGCGCAGAAGTGGGGTCACCTTTTGAAACTGAAGAATTCAATAAAGGGAAAGTGTATTACAAAGAAGAAGACCTGGGAGAGTTTTATTATCGCTATAATATTTTTTCTCGTGAAATTGAAGTAAAAAAAACACTGTTTGAAGAAGAGAAACACAAAGCCTTAATAAGAGATCCAAACGTCTTGTTAATTGCATTAAATAGTGCTAAAAAGTACAGATATCTTCAATTTAGCAATGAGAAAGGCGAAAACGATGAGGGCTATTTAATAGTATTGTTTTCCGGTAAGTCATACACTGTATATAAATTCATGGAAGCCAAATTTACGGAAGCAAAGCCTGCCGCGAATTCTATGGTAAATCCTATCCCCAGTAAGTTTACACAATTCACGGACTATTATTTTCAGCACAAAGACGAAGCTTTAAGAGCCATTCCCTCTAAAAAGAAAAAGTTTCTTGCTCAGTTTGACGCGACGAAAGCTGAGTCGTTTAAGGCTTTTATAAAACAAGAGAAAATAGATCTTTCTTCGGAGCAAGATCTGATTCGATTGATGGCCTTTGTGGACCAACAATAACTCATGGAAAAAAATACAAAGATCTATGGGCTACGGGCAGTAATTGAAGCTATTCAGGCCAATGAACCCATAGATAAGGTGTTTATTCAAAAAGGTCTTCACGGGGCTTTATCTAAGGAATTAGAAGGCCTGGTTCGTAAAAATGGCATCAATACCTCTTACGTCCCTTTAGAAAAGATCAATAGACTAAGTCAGAGTAATCACCAGGGCGTGGTAGCTACTATTTCACCTATTACATTCCATGTATTTGAAGAGTTGGCAGACAAGGTACTGTCTCAAAAAAGCAACCCTGTATTTTTATTACTGGACCAGGTTTCTGACGTTCGTAATTTTGGGGCTATCATAAGAACAGCCGAATGTACAGGTGTAGATGGTATCATGATCCCAAAGAAAGGATCTGCACCAGTAACCGGAGATACCGTCAAAACTTCTGCAGGAGCTGCATTTAAGGTCCCTATTGCTAAAGTAGATCACATCAAAGATGCTATCTTTTACTTACAAGCTTCCGGTGTTACTATTGTTGCTGCCACGGAAAAAACAAATGACCTCATCTATGACGTAAATTTGAAAGGTGGAGTAGCTCTTGTGATGGGAGCAGAAGATATGGGTATTTCCCCATCAATCTTAAAGGCAGCAGATCATTGTGCTAAAATCCCAATGCTTGGAGAGATCGGATCTCTGAATGTGTCTGTAGCCTGTGGAGTCTTTTTGTACGAAGTGGTGCGGCAAAGGAACGCCTAATTTTCACTATCCCCACTACGATCATTTTCCTTCTTAAAATGATATTTAACCCGTATCTCGTTTACTTCAGTTTCTAATGCTGTCTTTTCTATGAAGTTACCATCCTTATCAAATTGCTGGAGAAATTCATCTTCTTCCTCATTGTAGTCATCTTTTTCCCAGGCGTATTTAGGTACAACAGGAACCTTTGCCTTTAGAAATACGGCCATGAATAAACCAATAACAAATCCTCCCAAATGTCCTTCCCAGGAGATCTCTTCTTTTATAGGGAAGATGTACCACAACATACTACCGTAGATAAAGGAAACAATAAGTGATACAGCCACCAAACGAAAGTGTTTTGTGAATATTCCTTTGAAAAAAATAAAACTTGCAAGGAGATAGATCACCCCGCTAGCGCCAATATGGTAAGAAGGTCTGCCAATGAGCCATGTGATTATCCCGGATAAGAGCATTCCCCAGAAAAGCACCTTAAACGAAATACTCCTGTAGAAATATAAGAGGGAAGCCATTAATACAGCCAGGGGTATGGTATTGTTATAGAGGTGTTCCACGGAGCCGTGCAGAAATGGCCCAAAAATGATTCCGCGCAGTCCGGTCAAGGTCCTGGGATAGATACCAAAGTCGTTCCAATTACTTTGAAATTTTAGTTCCAGCCAAAAAACTGTCCAGATCAGCAATACTGAAACCATAGGAACCAGCAATACTCTATTGGAAAACTTAAAGTGCGTCTCCGCCGACATAGCCGTTATTTTGAAGGTAATACTACAAATTTCACACCGCAATCCCAAAACCTGCCTCCTTGTCATCCATAGAAAAAATGTACTTTTATTGTTATGAATGAACCATTGGCAGAACGCGTGCGCCCCAAGACATTGGAAGCTTATATAAGTCAACATCATCTTGTGGGTGAGGGAGGATCTCTAACACATCAGATCAAAAAAGGGATCATCCCCTCTCTTATTTTATGGGGGCCTCCGGGGACCGGAAAGACCACCCTTGCACTAATCATTGCCAATGAAAGTAAAAGGCCCTTTTACACCCTTAGTGCGATCAATAGTGGAGTTAAAGACATCAGGGAAGTAATAGAGAAAGCCAAAGAACGCGGCAATCTCTTTAGCACAAAAAATCCCATCCTTTTTATAGATGAGATCCATCGCTTCAGTAAATCACAGCAAGATTCGCTTTTGGGAGCTGTTGAGAAAGGCTGGATAACCCTTATTGGGGCAACAACGGAAAATCCGAGTTTTGAGGTAATCCCGGCCCTATTAAGCAGATGTCAGGTATACATCTTAAATTCCTTTGGGAAGGAAGATCTTGAGACACTTCTAAGGCGAGCGATCAAAGAAGACAGTGTTCTCCAAACCAAACAGATCTCCTTAAATGAAACAGAGGCATTGTTGCGATTATCGGGTGGCGATGCCCGTAAATTGCTCAATATCTTCGAATTAGTGGTCAATTCGGAAACCTCTGACAAAATTACCATCACTAATGACCTGGTCATGGCCAAGGTTCAGAAAAACACAGTGCTCTATGATAAAACAGGGGAGCAACACTATGATATTATTTCGGCTTTAATTAAATCCATTAGAGGAAGTGATCCCCAGGGGGCAGTATATTGGTTGGCAAGAATGATAGAAGGCGGTGAGGATGTAAAATTTATCGCTCGCAGACTATTGATAGCAGCCTCTGAAGATATAGGGCTTGCCAATCCAACGGCTCTTGTGATAGCCAATACTACATTCCAGGCTGTGACCACTATTGGCTACCCTGAAGCGCGAATACTCCTGAGCCAATGCACCATTTATCTTGCTACCAGCCCCAAAAGTAATGCCAGTTATATGGCAATTAATAGGGCACAAGAGGCGGTTCGGGAACACGGTGATCTCTCAGTACCCATTAACCTTCGAAATGCTCCTACCAAACTAATGAAAGATCTGGGATATGGCGCGGATTATAAGTATGCGCACGACTTTCAACACAATTTTGCAGAAGAAGAATTCTTACCAGCGTCTATTGCCGGTACAACTTATTACAATCCGGGTGAAAATGTCAGGGAAAAGGCCATCAAAGACTTTCTAAGGAACAGATGGAAAGACAAATACAACTATTAGAACTTAATTTCCAGTACTTCCTGTAGCCTATCATCACCTTCATAATATTCAAATACCCACTGCTCATCTTTTTGATAAAGCAATCCGGACTGTCCTTTCCTTTCTGCCATAAATATGTTGGGCATGGACGTTTCCCACAGATAGAACTGTATACTGGGCTCAGTATCTACTAATTGATACCCTGTTTCAGTTTCCTGTGCATAGAGGGTCCTGATCTTAACGCCTTCAGATTGCGTTTCCTCCGCAACTGCTTCTTCCAAAGTAATTGCCTCCGTGACCTCTGTGGGCTGAGATAAAGGAGCTGACTTTTCCTTATCTGTCTCCTCGTCCAAAACAGTTTCTGTATCTGGTGTTTCAA
>JABDQS010000011.1 GCA_013042125.1 Eudoraea sp. | reverse complement strand
AAAAACCGAACAGGCTCAGCCTATTACATATCTCCGGAGGAGTTGGCCACATTCAATTATACCGATATAAACAGAGTTTTACGTTCAGTACCGGGTGTATCTTTTTACGAAGAAGATGGTTTTGGGTTGCGTCCAAATATAAGTTTACGAGGTACTTCTCCGGAGCGAAGTGCCAAAATAACACTTATGGAAGACGGGATCTTAATTGCTCCGGCTCCTTATAGTGCGCCAGCTGCCTATTATTTTCCGTCTGTTGCCAGAATGCAGGCTGTAGAGATCCTCAAGGGAAGCAGCCAGGTGCAATACGGCCCTTTCACCACGGGAGGAGCCATAAATATGATATCCACAAAGATCCCGGATGATTTCAATGCCTTTCTATCCGCGTCTTATGGGAGTTTCAACAGTAGCCGGCTGCACGCCAAAATAGGCGACTCTAAAGAAAATATTAGCTATATAGTAGAATATTTGAATTTCAATTCAGATGGATTTAAGGATCTGGACCTCGGAGGGAACACCGGATTTGACAAGAATGACCTGGTGGCTAAATTCAGAGTGAATACATCAAAGGAGGCTGCCTTATCACAATCGTTGGAATTTAAATTCCAATATTCCGATGAGGATTCTAATGAAACCTATGTAGGACTATCAGATTCAGATTTTGAGGCTACCCCCTACAGGAGATATGCAGGATCTCAGGCAGATGAAATGATAAATGATCATATACAATTCATGGCCACTCATTTGCTGGCCTTTAGTGACCATTTTCACATTACCACCAATGCGTACTATAATGGTTTTAGCAGGAACTGGTATAAACTAGATGCCGTCACCTTAAACGGAGATCGCAGAGGAATTTCCGGCATCCTAGGTGATCCGGATGATAACCTTTCGTATTTTGAGATTATTTCAGGAGTGCAGGACAGCCCCTCAGATGCTTTATCAGTAAAGGCAAATAACAGAAAGTACATTTCAAAAGGTGTACAGACAAAATTTGATTATCACTGGACAGGAAATCAGGCATTCCACGATATCGAAATTGGACTCCGATATCACTACGATGAAGAAGATCGATACCAATGGGTTGACGGTTATGAAATAACCAGTGGAATAATGAACCGTACCTCCATAGGAACCCCGGGCACAGATGCCAACAGAATTAGCGATGCACGGGCATTTGCTTCCTTTGCTTTGTATAAACTGAAATACAAGGACCTTACTCTTACACCTGGAGTGCGCTATGAGAATATTACACTCGGGAGAACAAATTATGGTTCCAATGACATAGAACGCACTGGTATCGATGTCTCACTCAGGGAAAATAAGAGCTCGGTTTGGATCCCCGGAATGGGCTTCAATTATAATCTAAATAAACTCTCCATTTTTGGAGGTGTGCATAAAGGATTTTCTCCTCCAACCAGTCAGGAAGGTGAAAGGGCCGAGGAAAGTATCAATATGGAACTCGGATCTCGTTTTACTTTCAATGGACTATCCGGGGAGGTCATTGGCTTTTTTAATGACTACAGCAACCTACTAGGCAGTGATCTGGCAGCTACCGGCGGAACAGGGAGCCTGGATCAATTCAATGCAGGGGAAGTAGATGTCAGAGGTTTGGAAGTTCTCTTGAACTATGACTTTCTCAATGGAAATCCATCCTTAAAATTACCCGTAACACTTGCCTATACCTTTACAGATACCGAGTTTAAAAATAGTTTTGATAGTGCCGGAAATATCTGGGGCGAAGTTACTGCCGGGGATGAGCTACCCTATATCTCTAAACATCAGTTCAATACAACGCTATCCCTGGAACATTCCAGCTTTGATATTAATGTAAGTGGACGCTTTAATGGTAAATTCCGAACGATGGCAGGAACGGGCCCTATTCCTTCCGATGAACTGGTATCTTCTAGTTTTGTATTAGATGTATCCGGGGCCTATCACCTTAATTCTCACGCCAGCATTACCGGAAATATCATTAATATGCTGGATGAGGTTTACGCAGTATCGAGAGTGCCTGCAGGATTAAGACCCGGCCATCCATTCGGAGCCTATATCGGAATTCGATTGCAGTATTAACAAAACAAACTAGTGATACGCAGAAAAGACCTGTGTGGCCTGATTAAAGGCTGCTTCAAATACCGTCCAGGTTACATTGGTATCTGCTTTTTTTGAAGTAAAATAAGATAACATCTTTTCGGTAGGCATATTGCCCGTAAGTTCATCTCTGGCCATAGGACAGCCTCCAAAACCCTGAATAGCTCCATCGTAACGCCTGCAGCCTGCTTTAAATGCAGCGTCTATCTTTTCGTGCCATGTAGTGGGTGTAGTGTGTAAATGGGCACCAAATTCCACCCCGGGATACATGGGAATTAAATTATTGAATAAATATGATATGATCTCAGGAGTGGATGTACCTACGGTATCTGACAGAGATAAAATCTTCACGCCCATTGCTGTGAGTTTTTGCGTCCACTCCCCTACAATCTCCACATTCCACGGATCACCATAGGGATTTCCAAAACCCATGGATATATAAACAACCACTTCTTTCCCGGCATTAGAAGCTATATCCAGGATCTCCTTTAAGATCTCTGTAGACTGGGAAATGGTCTTATGGGTATTCCGCATTTGAAAGTTCTCAGAAATAGAAAATGGATATCCCAGGTAATCTATGGTCTTGTGTTCGCATGCATCCTGAGCACCTCTTACATTCGCCACAATAGCCAATAATTCAGAAAGGTTATGTTGCAAGTCCAATCCCTCTAAAACCTCGGCAGTATCCGCCATTTGCGGGATGGCCCTTGGCGATACAAAACTGCCGAAATCGATCGTATGAAAGCCGCAGCTGAGTAAGGATTGGAGATATTTAATTTTTTTCTCTGTAGGTATAAACATCTTGATCCCCTGCATGGCATCTCTGGGACATTCAATTATTTTAACCTTTTCAGACATAAACAAAAATTGTTCTATCCTTCAAAATTACCATTATTTATAGGATAATAACAGATAAAGACCTATCCCGATAAAAACTAGTATTTGCAGCCATTTTAAAACCAACGGAGCTTTTGGATGCTTTTGAAGGTATCCGGAAATAGAGCCGGCCAACATGGCGATCGCAGAGAAAATCATCCCGGAGATCAGCATAAAAAGTATGCCTAAAACATAAAATTGAAGGGTGGTACTTAAAAAGTTACTGAAAAGAAAGCCAGGAAAAAACGCAAGAAAGAATACAGTGACCTTAGGATTGAGAACATTCATTACAAATCCCTGGCGGTACAATTGCCAAAGTGTTCTTTTAGGTTTAGTTGGTGTTTCTATGGATATCCTGGCTTCAGAACGCAGAACACGGAACGCCAAATAGAATAGATAGATAGCGCCAAAAAGCTTGATGGTGAAAAACAAAGAGGGGTTTAATTTGATGATCGCCGACACCCCAAAAGCCAATAAGGTAGTATGCACAAGGCATCCGGATATCAATCCGGCTGTTGTAGCCAGACCATATTTCTTTCCGTTAGCAATGCTTTGGGTTAGTACATAGATATTATCAGGACCCGGAAATATGGCCAATGAAGCTGTGGCCAATGCAAACCCCCATAAGATCTCAAAATTCACTTTGGTCCTCGCTTTTTAGTGGATAACAAACAAACGTACTTTTTTATATCTTACAAAAATTTCTCGAATGAAAATTTATATTAGTCTTCTTACCCTGCTCATGGTTTTCTCTGCGATGGGCATTAACCAAACATCTATGTCCACAGAAAACTCCCTCTCTGCTACCAAAATAGATCAAGACAGTGTGCTGCGCCATGTGGTCTTGTTTAAATTCAAGGAGGGAACTTCCTCAGAGCAAATGGCGGAGATAGAAACTGCCTTTGTTGCTCTTAAGAATAAAATTCCGGAAATAGAATCGATAGAATGGGGTATTAATAATAGTCCGGAAGGGTTAAACAAAGGTTTTACCCACTGCTTTTTCCTGACTTTTGCAAGCAAGGCAGCACGTGAGGTTTATCTGCCTCATCCTGACCATAAGGCTTTTGGGGACTTATCGGGGCCTGTCCTGGAAGATGTGCTTGTTGTGGATTACTGGACTCCTTAAGCATCCTGGACAAGAAGTGCCCTGTTTATTTGTTTTATCAGGGCCGGCCCTTCATAGACAAATCCTGTCCATAGCTGAACAAGGCTGGCACCGGCTTCCAGTTTCTCTAATGCATCGGCTGCTGAGTGAATCCCTCCTACTCCAATAATAGGAATGGATCTATTGCTTTTATCAGCTAAGAATCTAATTACATCTGTACTCCTTTTTTTAAGTGGCTCCCCACTTAATCCTCCTGCTTCTTCCACTAATAAAGGTTCTGAGATAAGTTTCTTTCTTTCTACGGTTGTATTGGTAGCAATAATACCGTCTATTTTGGTCTCATTTACAATATCGATGATGTCGAGTAATTGCTCATCAGAAAGATCCGGGGCAATTTTTAAGAGGATGGGGCGTACTTTGATCCCTTTTTCCTGTGCCAGGTTTTTGTTTTCTAATCTAAGGGATTTTAAAAGAGCCGTTAAGGGGGCCTTCTCCTGTAGTTCCCTTAAACCAGGTGTGTTGGGAGAGCTTACATTTACAACAAAATAATCTACATGATCGTAAAGGGCCCTAAAACAAATGAGGTAATCCTGCCCTGCATCTTCATTAGGGGTCACCTTATTCTTACCAATATTTCCCCCGATGAGAACGGTATGCTCTTTTTTTAATCGTTCTACAGCTGCCAGCACTCCTTCATTGTTAAACCCCATTCTGTTGATAATGGCCTTGTCTGCTTTTAATCTGAATAATCGTTTTTTAGGATTCCCCGCTTGTGCTTTTGGAGTTAGTGTTCCAATCTCAACAAAACCAAAGCCAAAATTGGCCAGTTCATTATAGAGAACAGCATTTTTATCGAATCCGGCTGCAAGACCTACAGGATTTTTAAACTTCAAACCAAATACTACTCTTTCTAACCGGGCATCATCAATAGCATACAATTTTCGGAAAATACCTGAAAGGCCAAGTCGGGAGGTAAGCTTTATGGCACTAAAAGAAAAGTGATGCACTTTCTCGGGATCGAATAAAAAAAGAAAAGGTCTGATGATCGCTTTGTACATGCCGGCTTTTAAATGGCAAAAGTACAAACTTCAGCAGTGTTTTTTAACCAAATACCCTGCTAATTCCCTGTCTCTTTATTCCGGATTGCCGGAAGGATATATTTTGGGAATAATTTTATAAGGGATCCTGTTGGCTGTAGCGCACAATTCCAAATAACGATCATATTGTTTTGGATTGAACAGTTCCAGTAAACGCAAATCATATTCCCTGGTATTTGCAAGGACCTTATCCTTTAATACCTTGTATTTAGTTGCCAACGCTTCAAGATCTTCGGTTTTACTTTGTGGATGCGTATCGAAAAGTTGTGCGATCTCATCTTGATAAACCTTATTGGACAGCTTGAGTTCTGCTGTCCATTCGTTCATTTTCTGTATCTGTTCTTCATTCAATTGAAATACTTGAATAATGGTTTCTGCCGTACTTCCGCCAAGGCCCAGCCTACATTCACGGTCCTGCGCGTTTGAAAAACAAGTAAGCAACACAAAGAAAAAACCAATTAAAATATGTTTTACTGAAATTGTCATAGATCCAAATACTATCTGTCTTATGCTGATAAACTGATAATTCTTTGTTTTAGTATGCCCGCCATTCGCAAATAAAAGAACCCTCCGAAGAGGGTTTTAAATTCATTACCTTGATTGTTCCTTATTTCAGACCAATGCTTAGTCGCGCAAATAGGAATCGGCCAGCTATCCCAAATTGCTGAGCTCTACGGGACCAATCAAAACGACCTCCACTCCTGTTTCCAAAGGAATCTTCAGCCCTATCAGGATAAATATCAAATAGGTTGTTAGCCCCTATCGTCAGAGTAAAAGCTTCTGAAGCTTTGTAGCCCAGCGATAGATCTGTTACCAATTTGGTTCCAAATACCTGCTGATTTGCAATAGTGGTTGTGGCTTCGGTCACTTCTCCAAAATAGACGTTACGAAGGAAGATCACGAATTTATCTGAAAGAAAGGTATTAGATAGGTTTACCTTTGTTCTGGGAACTGCTTCTTCCAGGTAAACCCTGCTATCTTCAGGAAAATAGGTGTCTATTAATCCGGCATCACGCAATACGTCCGAGGCTTTAATATCCCCTACTTTTTTAGTTTTAGACAAAGTCCCCGCAAGAACTGATTTTAATCTCCAACTATCTGAAAGAAAGGCATCATGGGTGATCACAAGATCTATTCCCTTCGATTCTGTATCTATCGCATTTGCAAAGAATGAAGCTGCGGTTGCATTGGCTTGTCTTAACAAATTATCGAGTTCTGTCCCGGTTCCCGGGCCGGAAAACTGACCCGTATAGACAACCCTGTCATCTATCTTCACAAAATAGCCATCTACAGTAACGGTAAGATTTGCAGACGGAATCTTGGAGGTAAGTCCGAGACTAATACTTTGAGAGGTTTCCTCTTTTAGTGATGGAATACCCAATAAATCTGCGGCCTTACTATCATTTGCAAAGGTTCCCACTTCCTGTGGATTTCCAAGATTATCAAAAATAGTGGACGTAGAATTAAAGTTTAGCTGATGTAATGATGGTGCTCTAAAGCCTGTATTCAATGCACCCCTTAAATTTAAGTTTTCAGATGCCTTAACCCTGGCTGCTAATTTAAAATTGATCGTGGATCCAAAATCACTGTAATTTTCATACCGGGTCGCAAAACTGGCAAGGAAAGCGTCAGAAAAATCAGCTTCAAGATCCAGATATCCTGCAACACTGGTTCGTCCTCTGGACAAGGCATTGCTTGGAGCAAATCCCGGAAATACCTGAGATCCCCCCGGACGTGAAGAGTCAAAAAAGTCGACCGCCGGTTGTTGCGAAGCAAGTTTAACAACTTCTCCTGCTGCCGTGTATTGTGCATAGGATGCTTCTTCTCCGGCAACTATCTCATAAACTTCTGATCTGAATTCCGATCCAAATGCCACGTTCAGGCCATTTAGGAGATCATCATAGAATTTCGATATATCTAAATTGGCGGTATTCTGTGAAAATGAGAATCCACCGGCATCAAAAATAGTAGGCGATGCGTTTTGTAAGGAGGCATTATAGGTATTGCCAATTACATATAGGAAGGAGTTCTTCCCATAGGTATTACTAAGATCTACATTCCAGTCTCCTATCATCCCTTTGATCCCCAGTGAGAAGGACTGATCCTTAACATTGGAGTTGATCTCAGGAAGGAATCCGTTAAAGTAAGCCGGAGTATACGTCCTGCTTTGATTAGGCAACCTGTAAAAACCTGCAGAATTACCATTTCGGGAACTCAAACCTCCAAAAGAATATAGTTCTGTTCCATTATCATCCAGAGGTAAAGAGAAATTGGCAAAAAATCGTCCGCCTCGCAAAGCAGATTGCCCTACCCTCATATTAAAATCACTTCTTTCGAGACCGCGGGCAGCTAGTTCTGCAGTAGTATTATCCCCGGAAAGAATAGGCTGCAATTCTGCCTTTGTAGTCGCTCCCTGCGTGTCAATACCGGCAGCATTCGCATACTGTAATACATCAGTTACATCATCATCTAAAAGCAATGAAAGGTCAGCACCGTCTGCTCTTGCAAATCGTTCAACAGTATTGTAAAGATTAAATACATCTCCTTCCCATTCATTCATCCTGCCGTATTCCTGACGAACATCAAAATCACCGGACAGGTTTAAAAAACCACCTCTTTCACCCATAGAAATTCCGTAGCTACCGGCAACATTTGTAGTTGCGCCATCAGAACCTCCTGTTTGATCATTCGAATTTTTTGAGAAATTAGCACCGGTAGTGGTGGTCAACTGCAATTCATTAACCGAGCGGTTCAGGATGATATTGATCACCCCGGCTATGGCATCGGATCCGTACTGAGCAGCTGCACCATCGCGAAGAACCTCAATACGCTGAATAGCAGCGGCAGGTATAGCGTTTAGATCTGTCCCTACGCTTCCCCTACCAAAGGTTCCATTTACATTTACAAGGGAAGATGTATGTCTTCTTTTCCCATTGATCAAAACCAACACCTGATCAGGTCCTAAACCTCTTAGCGAGGCAGGATCTATGTGATCCGTTCCATCTGAAATGGTTTGTGTGTTGGAAGTAAATGATGGTGCTACGTAATTCAGAATTTGATTCAGGTTTACCTGTGGCGACACATTGGCGAGTTCCTTCACATCAATAACATCAACAGGGACCGTACTTTCGGTTGCTGTTCTGTTAGGGTTCCTGGAACCCGTAATGATCACCTCAGATAATTGCACTCCTGATACCAGGGTGATAGTGAGGATAGTACTATTGACCTGAACTTCTCTGGGTTCAAAGCCAATGTAAGAAACGATCAAACGATCACCGATGATGGCATCGATTGTAAAGTTCCCGTCAAAATCGGTCGTGGTACCCACCTGGGTACCTTTTTTAACTACGGAAGCTCCGGGTAATGGAACACCGTCTTCGCCCTTTACGGTACCCGTAATTTGCGAATGAAGCAAAGTAAGAGAACCAAAAAAAAGACATACAAATAGAAAGTAGTGTTTCTTCATAATTTGAGAATTAGAGTTATTGGTCTAATAAGGTAATGAAATCTGATTCAAGTCATTGCCAAATTCCTATTTATTTGTACCACAGATTTTTACGCACAAATCTTGGCATTTGGTATTTGAGCCTTCTTCCCGAAACATTACATTTGCTTAAAATGACTATATGCATCCTATTATTTCCCGTTTCCTTCGATATGTTTCAGTTGACACCCAGAGTGATCCCCATTCTAAAACTACACCCAGTACCGAGAAGCAGTGGATTCTTGCCAGGCAATTGTTTGAAGAATTAAGCGCTATTGGACTGCAAGAAGTCACCATGGATGAAAAGGGATATATCATGGCCACCCTCCCTTCCAATGTCGAAAAAGAAGTGCCTACTATTGGTTTTATCTCCCATTATGATACCTCCCCAGATTTTACTGCCACCAATGTGAACCCCAGGATCATTGAAAACTACGACGGCAAAGAGATCTTATTGAATAAGGAAGAAGATGTTCGTCTATCCCCGGATTATTTCGAAGATCTATTGCTCTACAAAGGACAAACACTTATCGTAACGGATGGCACAACTCTCCTGGGAGCAGATGACAAGGCGGGGATCACAGAGATCGTTACAGCTATGGAGCACCTGATAGCCCACCCGGAAATAAAGCACGGAAAGATCCGTATAGGTTTTACCCCTGATGAAGAGATTGGAAGAGGTGCCCACCATTTTGATGTCGAGAAATTTAATGCCGATTGGGCCTATACTATGGATGGAAGTCAGGTTGGAGAACTGGAATATGAAAATTTCAATGCGGCCAGTGCCAGGATCACGGCCCTTGGAAAAAGCGTACATCCGGGCTATGCAAAAAATAAGATGGTCAACGCTATTGGGATCATTACTGAACTGGCTGGCAGGTTCCCAAAGCAAGAAGTACCGGAACATACATCCGGCAGAGAAGGATTTTATCATATTCATAACCTAACAGGCACCATTGAAAATGCCTCAATAGAGTTGATCATAAGAGATCATGACCAAAAGGCCTTTTTAGCAAGAAAACAGTTCATTGAGGAATTGGTTGCAGAATTGAACGACAAACATGCCAACTGTATTGACTTAGAGATCAAGGATCAGTATTTCAATATGCGTGAAAAGGTAGAGCCTGTGATCCATATTGTGGAAATAGCCAAAGAGGCCATGGAAGTGTTGGGAATACCCCCAATAATTAAACCAATAAGAGGAGGAACAGACGGTTCTCAATTGAGTTATAAGGGATTACCATGTCCAAATATTTTTGCCGGCGGTCATAATTTTCATGGAAAATATGAATATGTTCCTGTAGAAAGCATGGAAAAAGCAGTTGACGTTATCGTGAAAATTTGCGAACTTACAGCAAAGAAATTCTAGAAGGTATGGCAAAATTAGCCTCAAAATTAGAAGTCTTTTACGCAAAAGAAGGACCTTATAAGGAAGGTCTTGCTAAACTGCGGGAACTGGCGCTTCAAACAGATCTTGAGGAAACTTTAAAATGGGGTGCTCCCGTCTATACCATAAACAACAAGAACGTTTTGGGGATCATAGCCTTTAAATCCTATTTTGGCCTTTGGTTCTATAATGGCTGCTATCTAAAAGATCCGGAGAAGGTGTTGGAAAATGCCCAGGAGGGAAAAACCAAAGCTATGCGTCATTGGAAGTTTCAGTCTGTACAGGAGATCCCCACTCAAAAGGTACTGTCGTACATTAAGGAGGCCATAGAAAATCAAAAGAATGGTTTAGAATGGATCCCGGAAAGAACGAAGAAGACTATTATTCCGCCGGAATTAAAAGAAGCCATTACTAAAAATGCTGCCCTTTCAGCCTCTTTCAAATCGTTAGCACCATACAAACAACGTGAATACTGTGAGTATATAGCCACCGCTAAACAGGAGAAGACCAAACAAACGCGACTCAAAAAAATTATTCCAATGATACTTGAGGGCCACGGTTTTAATGATAAATACCGCTGATGCTTCCTTAAAAGCCTGTTGATATAAAAAAACACCGAAAGCTAAACGCTATCGGTGTTTCTGCTTTAAAAGCGTATGCATTTTTATTTTTCAGGCGCCGACAATTTGTTACTCATTTCCATAGAAATGGCTGAACGATCGAACTTTAATCTACCTGCCATGGTTTCAATTACGCAGGATAGGTCTTTGTCATTCAATGCAACTATCTTTCCGTGAAGACCGCTTTTAGTGACTATTTTGTCGCCCTTTTTTAAAGCTGCTGCAAATTTCTTTTCATCCTTCTGACGTTTCATTTGAGGTCGTATCATAAAAAAATACGCCACAGCAAAAATCAATATCATTGGGAGGAATTGTCCTATATCACCCATAGTATTATCTGTATATTAAAAATTATTTTACCGGACCCATCGCCGATGCAGGAGCTGCAACTTTGGGATTTACGAAAGCTTTAATTCGCAATAATTCCGATCCTTTTGCTGTGTTGGCAGAAACTGTGATGGTCTTGGTAACCTGATTCTGTCCGGAACCATTGAACTTTACCAACATCTCCCCGGTCTCTCCTGGGGCAATAGGCGTGTTCTTAGGATATTCTGGTACTGTACAGCCACAACTACTAGTTGCGTTGGTAATGATCAGTGGAGCGTTTCCGGTATTCGTAAATGTAAAGATCGTTTCCTGTGGGGTCCCTTGCGCAATAGTTCCGAAGTCGTGCTCGGCCTTGTCAAAGGTCATTACAGGTAGATTTTTCGCTGCAGCATCTCTTTCTGCGGCTACTTCTACGTTAGCGGTTTCAATTTTGTTCGAGGCTTTTTCTTTACAGGAAACAAATCCTATCATTGATAAGATCCCAAAAGCAATGAATATTCTTTTCATACAAGTAGATTTTATTAATTTGGTGCAAAATTAAGGAATATTTGCTTACAGTAGTCCTCTCCCAGTTTTTTTAAGTTTTCCTTCTGTTTTGTACTCCCTGACCAATTTGTCTAAAATACCATTGATAAATATGCTGCTTTTTGGAGTTGAGTATTCCTTAGCTATCTCCAAATATTCGTTGATGGATACCCGTTCCGGAATTGAAGGGAAATTCAAAAGTTCGCAAATGGCCATTTTTAATAAAATGGCATCAATATCCGCAATGCGATCTTTATCCCAGTTGGGTGTTTTTCCTTGGATCTCATCTTCCAGCACAGCATTATTCTGGAGGGTCTTTGCCAATAACTTTTTGGCAAATTCCATATCCTGATCGTCTTTTAAAAGCTTAGGGAGAAAGAATGAAGGTGGCTGATCTTGTTTTATACCCTTAAATTGTTTGAGGAGAAAAGTATTAACCAACGGAATATCGTCTACCCATGTAAGCTTATCATCTTCAAAGAATTCATATAATTTTTCATTGGGAGCTATAACCTCTCTGAAAAGATCAATGATCAGATTTTTGTCTTCCCCGTAAGAATTCCCCTCCTGAGTCATATAAGTCTTGTAAATACGACTTTCTGCTATTTCCTTGTAAATGATCTTTACATAATCTTCATTCAGATACCAGCCCTTTATTTTTCTTATCTTCAATTCATTGGTAAGGGAGGGATTGTTCACTATTTGTTGTAGTAATTGATTCCTGATGAATTTCTCCTTGTCCGGAAAACTATCTGTTACAGAGGCAAGGTACTTTTTGGTATCCTGCAGTACATGATTTTCGGCCATGGTATGCAGCTCTCTCAAAAGACTCAACATTAAAAGATAGAGGGTGTAGGTATTGTCCACACTTACTTTAAGGAATTTTTCCTGTTTATCAAGGGAATCATCCTTGGATTGAGTGAACGCATAAATACACTGCATAACCTTCACTCGTAGTTGCCTTCTCGTAAGCATGTTTAAAGAACTTTAGTCAATAATCTGTAATCGCTCGGCAAAAATAACAATATCTTCCATATGAACACACTTGTGTCGATGGATTATCTTAAGCCTTTTATAACATTTGTTTTCTAGTGAATCTGCTATCTTTGCGCTGTTGCGAAATCTGCATGAAGCAACTACGGAATATGAAAGAACTAAAACACCTCAATAAATACTTCAAAAAATACTGGTTCAAATTATTCCTGGGAATCATCATTACCATTATTGCCAGGGTCTTTCAACTGGTTATGCCATCATATGTCAAGAACTCCATTGAAGTAGTTGAAAAATACCTGGGAGGCCTTACACCAGAACCCGAGGCAAGATCATTACTTCTGGAATATATCCTCATAATCATTGGGGCAGCCTTACTTTCCGGATTCTTTACCTTTCTGATGAGACAAACCATTATCAATGTGTCTCGTTATATAGAATACGATCTTAAAAATGAGGTTTTTGATCACTACCAGTTATTGAACCTCAGTTTTTATAAGAGGAACCGCACCGGGGATCTGATGAATCGCATAAGTGAAGACGTCAGCCAGGTACGTCTTTACGCAGGTCCGGCTATAATGTATGGGATGCAAACCTTAACGCTTTTTGTTTGTCTTATTCCCCTCATGTTTATCAAGGCCCCAACGATTGCTTTCTATGCCCTATTACCGCTGCCAATTCTATCTGTGCTGATCTATATGATAAGTAAGATCATTCATAAACGAAGTACCAGGGTACAGGAATTCTTATCCACCCTATCTACCTTCGCCCAAGAAACTTTTTCAGGGATCTCTGTGATCAAAGCTTATACTCTGGAACCTAAGATCAATGCAGAGGGAAGCTCACTGGCGATCGAAGGGAAAAATAGAAGCATGGACCTGGCCAAAGTTGATGCATGGTTCTTTCCGCTTATGATCTTGTTGATAGGGATCAGCAATATCTTTGTGATATATATTGGTGGTAAAGAGTACATCAATGGCCGTATTGATTCTATCGGTACTATTGCCGAATTTATCCTCTATGTGAATATGCTCACCTGGCCGGTAGCTATTGTGGGATGGCTCACCTCACTTGTTCAGCGGGCAGAGGCCTCTCAAAAACGGATCAATGAATTTCTAAAGGAACAACCTGATATTAAGAATGAGGTTCTTGTGGAGACCCCCATTAAAGGTCAAATAACATTCGACAAAGTAACATTTACCTATGAGGACACAAATATTACTGCGCTTAAAGGCATTTCTTTTAACATTGAGTCAGGGCAAACCGTAGCCATTTTAGGTAAGACCGGATCTGGCAAATCAACCATCCTCGACCTTGTAGCCCGGCTATATGATGTTAACTCTGGTGAGATCAGGATAGACGGCACACCTATTAAGAAGCTTAATCTGGAAAGCTTACGCAGTTCCATTGGTGCTGTGCCACAAGACGCATTCCTGTTTTCCGACTCTATTTCAAACAATATCCGGTTTGGGAAAGAGACAGCCACCCGGGAAGAGATCATTGAAGTGGCAAAAAAAGCGGTAGTTCATAAGAATATCATGGGTTTTTCTAAAAAGTATGATACGGTACTCGGAGAGCGAGGGATCACCCTTAGTGGCGGACAAAAACAACGGGTTTCTATTGCCAGAGCCTTAATAAAGGATCCGGATATTTATCTCTTTGACGATTGCCTGTCCGCAGTGGATACCGAGACAGAGGAGGCCATTTTAAACAACCTGAAAAAAGCGTCCAGAAACCGAACTACAATCATTGTGAGTCATAGGGTATCTTCTGCAAAGAACGCAGATAAGATCATTGTCATGGATCAGGGAGAGATTATTCAACAGGGCACGCATGATCTGTTGGTGAACCAGGAAGGCTACTACAAGGACCTTTATGCGCATCAATTGTCTGAGAAAGAAAACTAGAAAATTGTTGCTGAATTAGGTTTTTTTTTACATTTTTGAGGACTTTATAACTAACTTTTACTAGCATATACCACATGGGCGATAAAGATTTAATGGATCAGGAGGAAATTTTCTCAAAAGTTTTAAGGGCCGGAAGAAGAACCTACTTTTTCGACGTTAGAAGTACAAAAGCTGGTGATTATTATCTGACAATCACAGAAAGTAAGAAATTCACCCATGATGATGGATCATTTCATTACAAAAAGCACAAGATTTACCTCTACAAAGAAGATTTTCAGGCTTTCAGGGAGAATGTGGGGGAAATGATGGATTACATCATTGCTGAAAAAGGTCAGGAAGTAATTTCAGAAAGGCATCAAAAAGACTTTAAGAAAGAAGAAGTGGAGTCTCCAAAAGCTGACAAACCCCTGGACAATTTTACAGATGTTGATTTTGATGATATATAGAAAGTCATATGTACACGATCATATAAAAGACCTTTAAGTAAGGTCTTTTTTTATGCCTCAAAATTCAAAAGTTCAATACTCTCTTCTTGTT
>JABDQS010000006.1 GCA_013042125.1 Eudoraea sp. | reverse complement strand
CTGAAAGCAATTGGTTTAAAACCAATTAATAACGTGGTAGATGCTACCAATTATGTGTTGCACGAGTTAGGCCAACCCCTGCATGCCTTTGATGCAGACAGGATCTTTGGAAAAGAGATCATTGTAAGGACCGCTATTGAAGGTACTCGTTTTATGACTTTGGATGGCGAAGAACGTATACTGGACAAAGAAGATCTAATGATTTGCGATGCCGAAAAAGCCATGTGTATTGCAGGGGTTTTTGGTGGGATCAATACCGGTGTTACAGAAACTACAAAAGCGATCTTTTTAGAAAGTGCCTATTTCGATCCGGTATCTATCAGAAAGACTGCCAAACGACATGGACTAAGTACAGATGCTTCTTTCCGTTTTGAGCGCGGAATAGACATCAACAATGTGGAATATGCATTAAAGCGAGCTGCTGTTCTTATCTGCGAGCTTACGGGCGGGGACATTACCTCCGATATTGTAGATCTTTACCCAAAAAAGAAAGAAGATCACCAGGTATTCCTGACCTTTGAGAAGATCAACGCTTTAATAGGGCAGGAAATTCCACGCGATGTTATCAAATCCATCCTGACTTCCCTTGATATAAAAGTAAAAAGTGTTACCGAGTCTGGTTTGGGACTTGTAATTCCATTTTACAGGATAGATGTGCAGCGTGAAGTGGATGTGATTGAGGAGATCTTACGGGTTTATGGATATAATAATATCCAATTTGAAACGAAATTTAATGCCTCGGTTGCCCATTCATCCAGATTTGAAGACCATAAATTGCAAAATAATATCGGGGACCTGCTTGCTTCACAGGGCTTCTATGAGATCCTTTCTAATAGTTTGAGCAACCCCGAATATGCCAGGGCTTTAGATCCTGACTGGGAAAAAGAAACAGTAACCATACTCAACCCGCTAAGTTCAGAATTATCTGCCCTCCGAACTTCAATTCTCTTTTCTGCGCTTGAAGCAGCATCCTATAATATTAACAGAAAGCGAACCAATTTAAAGTTATTCGAATTTGGAAAGACCTATCGCAAGACTACCTCAGGTCACCTGGAAAAAGAACATCTAAGCTTGCTGATAACCGGAGACAGAACTTCGGAAAGCTGGACGATGAAATCAAAACCATCAGATTTTTACTTGCTTAAAGCAGTGGTAGAACAGATACTGCAAAAAATGGGGATAAGTGGTTACCAATCTAACGGAATAGAGGCCGATGAATACGGCGAAGGAATTCAACTTATAAAGGATAAAACTCCTCTTGTTAACCTGGGAGTGATCCAGGGATCATTGCTGAAGATGTTTGATATAAAACAGGAGGTGCTCTTTGCGGATTTTAACTGGGCAGCGCTTCGGAAAATGGCCTCCAGAAAGCAAATTATTTTTACTCCCATTCCAAAATTTCCTGCAGTGCGAAGAGACTTTGCACTACTGCTCAACAAAGAGGTGCCTTTTAAGCAACTGCAAGAGATCGCCTTTAAAACCGAAAGGAAACTGCTAAAGGACCTGTCCTTATTTGATGTTTACACAGGTGATAAATTAGCAAAAGGCAAGAAGTCTTATGCCATTAGTTTTACCCTTCAGGATGAAACCAAAACACTTACCGACAAGAACATAGAAAAGATCATGACCAAGATCAAAAATGCCTACGAAAAACAACTGGGGGCAGAATTACGCTAGTAAAATTATAGGGGCTTTGGCATAATAACACTGTCTATGGTATGAATAATACCATTGCATTGATCGCTGTCTGCCACAGTTATCTTAGCCTTATTTCCCTGCCCATCGGAAAGAATTATATCGATTCCTTCAATAGACGCGTTGATCTTTTTACCCTGAACTGTAGTGAAGGTTGCATTGCCATTCCCACGAACCAGCGCATTTAAAATCTTTGAAGCCGAAAGAGAACCCGCTACCATAAAATAGGTAACCATTTCCCTGAGTTCCTTTTTATTCTCCGGACGCAATAGATGTTTTATTTTATCAGACGAGAGTTTTCGAAAGGCGCGATCTGAAGGCGCAAAAATAGTAAAGGGTGCATCCCCATCGAGTGTCAGATCCAGATCCGTGGCTTTTAAAGCAGAAATAAGAGTGGTGTAGTTTCCGGCCTCTAAAGTACTACTGTAAATGGTTTTCTTAAAGCCAGAATCTCCAAGAGGTGATTGAGCTTTTAAAGACCCTGCAATAACAAGGGTCATGAGAACAACATACAGGCGGTATTGCTTCATAGTAAAAATATGGGACCTTAAAATCGATTAACGGTCAAAAAGTCCGACAATATACATACTAGGAATCAATAAATGAGATGCGAAAATGTTCGTTGAACGAAATTAACATAGTATTAACATTTAAAAAATCTGAAAATGACGTTTGCATCTAGAAATCCTAATCTGTATTTTTGTCGAAATTGCTAAAAGAAAAAGAATGTTTTTAAAGAGAACCAATATTGAGGAGAAACTCTCCTTGATCACTAAAAAGGAGGTTGCCCAGGCAGATTTGATCGAAAGTGTTTATGAGCTTTTGAAAAAAGATTCCGAGAAAGAAGAACGCATTGAAAAAAGACTTTCCGGAAATTCTAACCGTATTCAGAATAACTTCGATTTTGACCAGCTCGAAACTGACAAGATCTATCATATAGACCAAATAAAGTGGATCTGTATTGAATATCGTCTTCGTTTTCTGGATTCCAAATATTTTAAGGGGGAGATCCCGGCAGAGGGGATCTCAAAGATAAAAGCTCTGGAAAAGGCACATAACATTGATATCGAAGGCTTTAAGATCATTGCTCCATCCAAATTATTTAGGTTGGAGGATAAGGACGATCCATTATTATTTGCGCCAATTGGCAACAATTATTACTACCTGATACACCGTTGGGGAAATGATCTTTCTCCCATGCGCAGGGCTTTCGCCTGGCCATTTAAGAATATCGTCAATCTAACGGCCATAGTTCTTTTAATATCCTATCTGATCACCCTGATGGTGCCGGAAGGGCTTTTCTCTAAAAATAGCTCAAATGCAGAGTTCTGGATCGTATTTTTCTTTATGTTCAAGTCCATTGCCTCAGTAGTGATATTTTACGGATTTGCCCTGGGTAAGAATTTTAACCCGGCAATTTGGAATAGCAAATATTTCAACTCTTAAAAAAGTACCTAACTAAAAAAAGCATTCAAATGAATGCTTTTTTTTTGGATAAAATTACCTTTAAACCGGTACCGAATACATTTTCTCCCGCTGTTCTCTGATGTTTTTATCAGACATATAGTCATCAAAACTTAAATAGCGATCAATGGTTTGTTTAGGAGTGAGTTCTACGATCCTGCTCGCTACTGTTTGAGCAAATTGATGATCGTGGGTTGTAAATAAGACCGTCCCTTTAAAATTCTTCAGAGAGTTGTTAAATGCCGTTATACTTTCAAGATCCAAATGGTTGGTAGGTTCATCCAGCATAAGGACGTTGGCCCTGAGAAGCATCATTCTGCTCAACATGCAACGTACCTTCTCCCCCCCGGATAAAACTGTACACTTCTTGAGTGCTTCTTCTCCGCTAAAAAGCATTTTTCCAAGGAACCCCCGAAGATACACCTCTTCCTTCTCCTCTTCTGTCTTTGCCCACTGTCTTAACCAGTCTACCAAATTAATGTTATCCGTAAAAAAAGAAGCGTTATCCGCCGGAAGATAGGATTGAGTTGTAGTGACTCCCCACTGAAATTTACCACTATCAGGTTTTCTGTTGCCGTTAAGGATCTCGTATAAGGCGGTGGTAGCCCTGGAATCCCTTGAGAGTAACGCTACCTTATCTCCCTTGGCAAGATTTAAGTTTAAATTATCAAATAGTAAGCTGCCGTCCTCACTTGTGGCAGACATGCCTTCAATATTCAGGATCTGATCTCCCGCAACGCGTTCCCGGTCAAATATAATTGCGGGATATCTGCGAGAAGAAGGCTTGATGTCTTCAATTTTTAGTTTTTCAAGCATCTTCTTTCTGGAAGTTGCCTGTTTGCTCTTGGCCACATTGGCACTGAACCGCATTATAAATTCTTGTAATTCTTTCGCTTTCTCCTCTGCCTTTTTATTCTGTTGTGCCCTTTGTCTGGAAGCAAGTTGACTACTCTCGTACCAGAAGGTGTAATTTCCGGAATAGAGATTAAGTTTACCGAAATCGATATCAACCACGTGAGTACATACCGCATCTAAAAAATGCCGGTCGTGAGACACCACTATTACCGTATTCTCATAATTGCCAAGGAAATTTTCCAGCCACTCTATTGTTTCGTAATCCAGATCATTGGTAGGCTCATCCATCACTAAGACATCCGGGGTGCCAAACAATGCCTGAGCTAACAAAACACGTACTTTTAACTTAGCATCCAGATCAGACATTTGTGTGTAGTGATGCTCCTCTCTTATACCCAAATTAGACAATAATGCAGCTGCATCACTATCGGCGTTCCAGCCGTTCATTTCTTCAAACGTCACTTGCAGCTCCCCTATTCTATCTGCATTTTCATCGGAATAATCCGCATACAATGCATCTATCTCTTTTTTGATCTTGTACAAGGGCTTATTTCCAATAACCACTGTTTCCAAAACACTGTGTTCATCATGGGCATTATGGTTCTGTTCGAGCACAGACATCCGTTTGCCATGCTCCAGATGAACATGCCCTGAAGTTGGGTCTACAGATCCTGAAAGGATTCGTAAAAAGGTGGATTTACCGGCCCCATTAGCTCCTATGACACCATAGCAGTTACCTTGTGTAAAACTTACGTTTACCTCATCGAATAGAATTCGTTTTCCAAATTGTACCGATAGATTTGATACAGACAGCATATCAGATTCTTTAAATTTTTTGCAAAAGTAGACAAATTTAAGGCGATGTACCAATAAACCTTTATTTGATCGTATTCAACGAATGTCTTACTTCAGTCTTTATTTTTAACGCCCTATTAACAGCCCCTACCCCTTGCAATGCTTAGTTTTGTTATTGTCTTTAGTGGTTATTGTACATGAATAAACATTTACTTTATATTCTTATTGGTTTGTTCTCGATGAGTTGCCTGGAGAATAATGGCGATGAGAAGCATGTTATATTTGCAGGAGAGATCGTTAATCCTACAAGCGATCAAATTGTCCTCTTCAAAGGCGAAAATGCCGTTGATTCCGTTAAACTGGATTCTGACAACCGATTCATCTTCAGATTAGATTCTATTTCTGAAGGACTTCACCACTTTTACCACAACCCCGAACTGCAATATATCTATCTCGAAAATGGTGACAGTCTACAGGTTCGTTTAAATACAGCCGACTTTGATGAATCATTGGTGTTCTCCGGAAAAGGTGAAGAGATCAATAATTTTTTACTGGAAATGTTCCTCGTGCGTGAGGAAGAAGAGCTTTTTGTAAACTCTTTGTACGGTGCGGAGCCTGAAGTATTTCAGCAAAACATCGACTCTTTACGAAACAACAAATTGTCCTTGCTGGAACAGACCAAGACCGAATTTGATATCTCTCCTAAGGCCTATGAATTGGCAAAAGCGCTGATTACCTACAGCACTAATCTTTCCATGGAAGCCTATCCGTACTACCATAGAAGACGAAGTGGAGAACCAAAAATGCATCAATTACCGGAATCCTTTTATAACTACCGTAAGGATATTAATTACAATGACAAGGACCTTACTTACTTAAGGCCTTATTATAATTTCATGAAGTTTCATCTTGGGAACTTAGCCTACAATATGTGCAAATCAAATTGTGGGGATAAAATTGAAAGAGCCGGCAGGCATTTACACTTTAATGATCATAAGCTGAAACTGATAGATAGTCTAATATCCCAAAAACAACTTCGGGATAATCTATTCAGAAATGTAGCCATAGATTATTTGTTGAAGCACGATACTGAGGAAAACAACCAGCGCTTTATTGAGGATTTCAAGAAATTATCTCATAATAATATTCATAACACGGAGATCTTTACCTTGTACGAAGGGATCACAAACATGCAACCCGCAAAGGTTCTCCCAGATTTCACCTTGTATTCTTACAGCGGTGAGGAAGTAAAGCTTGTTGATATAGACAGGGATTCCCCGGTGGTTTTTTATTTTTGGTCAGGGACAGAACCGGGACATTTCAAGAATATCATTAAACGAGTAAATGAATTGAAGCTTGAACACCCGGATCATAATTTTATTGGCATTAACCTAAGAACAGATAAAGCCAAATGGAAGGGTATGGTAGAGAGTTATGAGCTGGATGTGTCCGAACAATTCTGGACAAGTAATTATGAAAAGGCAGTTCAGACACTTATTGTC
>JABDQS010000005.1 GCA_013042125.1 Eudoraea sp. | reverse complement strand
CCTCAATAAATTGTTCGCAAAATTGCCGGCCATGTGGTGTAATATTACGGGTCCCCACAATGCTGATTATCTTCCTGTCTCTCAGGTTGATTGCTCCCCTTTGAAATAGGATCAATGGAGCATCGGGACAGTGTTTAAGATATTTTGGATAATTTTTGTCTTGGAAATCAACACAAGTAATACTGTGTTCCTTTATAAAAGAATATTCTCGCTCTGCAGCTTTCAGATACCCGGAGTCATAAATACCTTCAATGATCTTTGTGCCTATCCCCCCAATTTTGAGCAGCGTTGCTTTCTTTTCTTTAAATACGGCTGTTGCACTTCCGCAGTGGGCAATTAATTTCCTGGCCGATATATCCCCTATGTTTGGTATACACTGTAATCTCAATACCGATATCAACTCCTCCATCATCATCTCTTCATCTTATTCACAAAATACAGAAAAACTAATGTTAATAAAAAGTAATTTGCCGTTTTGAAGCGGCTCTATTTTTTTCCATCTTTGTGATTATGAGCACGGCAGCCTACATAGAAGAGCTATTATACAGGTATAACTGCGTGGTCGTACCCGAATTTGGAGCCTTTCTTACCCATGTAAAATCGGCTTTTATAGACAAAACAGCGCATATCTTTTATCCTCCTTCCAAGGTGCTGTCCTTTAACAGGCAGTTGCAATCTAATGACGGTTTGCTTATTTCCTACATTGCTGAAGCTGAAAAGATCTCATTTGAGGAGGTACAGGAAAAAATGGCCAAAACAGTAAAGGAATGGGGGAAACAATTAGAAAAAGGAGAAACCCTCGTTCTCGAGAATATAGGAAGCTTTAGGCCCACAAGAGAGGGTAAGTTGATCTTCCAGCCTTCAAAGCAGACCAACTTTTTAACTTCCTCCTTTGGGTTTAGTTCATTTATCTCTACCCCAATACTTCGTGAGGTTTTAAAAGAAGAAGTGGAAGTTCTCGAAGAAAAAGTGCCATTTGTCATTACTCCTGAAGTTCGAAAAAAGAACGAATTACAGCCAATTTTAAAGTATGCTGCTATTGTTCTTTTAGCTCTTTCCGCAGGATTTACAGGATATCGCACTTACGAGCAGGCCATAACAAATGAGCTGGCATCTCAGGAAAAAGCGCAAGAGATCATTTCAAATAGCATTCAGGAAGCTACTTTTTTCGATACCAAACCTATGGAATTACCTGTCTTCCGGGTTGATGTTACCAAGAAAGTGACAAAAAAGAGACATCATATAATTGCCGGAGCTTTCCGGGAAAAGAACAATGCTGACAAAAAAATAAAGCAACTTCGCAACAAGGGATTTGATTCCTTTTTAGTGGGTCAAAACAAATTTGGTTTATACCAGGTAGCCTTTGATAGTTTTGAGAACCCAAAACAAGCGTTGGAGGCCCTGAAACAAATAAGGTTAAGCGAATCTCGCGATGCCTGGCTTCTCTCAGTAAAATAACTCACTTTCCTTTTATCTGCCCTTTTATACCTCGTATCTTTGCGGAAATTAGTTACTATGAAGCCCAAAACTCCCAGCGATTCCCGAACCATTATGACCGATCTGGTCCTCCCCAGTGAAACCAATCCCTTAAACAATCTTTTCGGTGGTGAATTACTTGCCAGGATGGATAGGGCCGCCAGTATTGCAGCAAGAAGACACAGCAGGAGAATAACAGTAACTGCTTCTGTAAATCATGTTGCTTTTAACAGATCTGTCCCCCTGGGGAGTGTTGTTACCCTCGAAGCAGCCATTTCAAGAACTTTCAGGACCTCTATGGAGGTGTATATAGACGTTTGGATGGAAGATCGTTTAAGTGGGGATAGAAGCAAGGCAAATGAAGCTATTTATACCTTTGTGGCAGTAGACGAAACCGGAAAACCAACTGCGATACCTCCTGTGGTGCCGGAAACAGCCATAGAGAAAACACGTTATGAAGGTGCCTTGAGAAGAAAACAGCTAAGTTTGGTGTTGGCGGGGAAAATGAAGCCTGATGATGCTACAGAATTAAAGGCGCTTTTTACAGCCAAAAAATAGCAAATTAGAAATCAAAGTTGTCCGGATCCGGGCCAAAGCGTTTCCCTTTATCAAGTCTGTCCAAAACAGCCATATCTTCATCGGAAATTGTAAAATCGAATACGTCGGCATTATCAATGATACGTTGTCTGTTAGACGATTTTGGAATAGTTACCACTCCTTTCTGCAGATCCCAGCGAAGTACAATTTGTGCAATGGTCTTTTTGTATTTCCCTGCCATTTCTTTAAAAACATCCAGCTCAAAGATCTTGCCCTGCATGAGCGGTGACCATGCCTCGTATTGTATCTTCTTAGAGCAGCAAAAATCGAGTAGATCTTGCTGCACCAAATAAGGGTGAAATTCCATCTGATTGACCATAGGCACAATAGAGGCTTCTGTTAGGAGATCCTCCAAATGAGGTTGTAAAAAATTACTGACCCCTATTGCTCTGATGCGTTTTTGCCGATACAGTTCCTCCATTGCCCTCCAGGTTTCCTTATACTTTCCTTTTACCGGCCAATGGATCAGATAAAGATCCAAGTACTCAGTATTCAATTTTTGTAAGCTTGTCTCAAATGCTTTCATTGTGGAATCATAACCCTGATCTGTGTTCCAT
>JABDQS010000344.1 GCA_013042125.1 Eudoraea sp. | reverse complement strand
CTGGAAGATGTGCCTATCTGGTATGAGCTTTGGAGACAATTAAACGGCTTTCCACCAAATTATTATCAGCCCGAAGATGGTATGGCTCAAATTGAGAATAAGTAAGTATGAAGAAATTCTTACCATTATTAACTTTATTTTGCTCCCTGTCTCTTTTAGGGCAGGGTATGGATACCCTGAAGTTAAATTTCAGGGAATATCTTGGGTATGTTAAGAAGTATCATCCAATAGCGAAACAAGCGGAATTGGTACTGGCCACGGGAGAAGCCAACCTTTTGAAAGCAAGAGGTGGATTCGATCCCAAAGTGGAAGTAGATTACGACCGGAAAAAGTTTACAGGTACTGAATATTACGATCGTTTGAATGCCACTTTCAAAATACCCACCTGGTATGGAATTGAGTTAAAAGGTAATTTTGAACAAACAGATGGCCAATTTCTGAATCCGGACGAAACCTTGCCCGAAGACGGACTCTACAGTGCAGGGGTTTCGTTTTCATTAGGGAGAGGATTTCTGGCGAATGACCGTATGGCGACCCTCCGGAAGGCAAAGTTTTTCAGGGAGCAATCGGTGGTAGACCGTGATCTGCTGGTTAATGACATCCTCTATGCGGCATCTTTGGCGTATTTTGATTGGCTAAGAGCCTATAATGAGAGGGAGATATACAAACAATTTTTGAAAAACGCTGAGATTCGCTTTGAAGGTGTAAAAGTAAGGGCGCTCTCTGGTGATATCGCTACTATTGATACTGTTGAAGCTAAGATCGCATTTCAGAATAGGGCTCTAAGTCTAACTCAGGCAAATGTTAATCTCCAAAACAAGAGCCTGGAGTTGTCTAATTTTCTTTGGATATCCAATAATGTGCCTTTGGAACTAGAAGACAATGTGATCCCGGATACCTCCCTGCAGGATGAGATTGATAGTGCCCTTGAGATACTTGGGCTTCCGTTGGATAGCTTTACAATTGAGAATCATCCAAAGATTCAATCACTTGGACTTAAAATTGACCAATTGATCATAGATCGCAGGTTAAAGACCAACCAGTTATTACCAAAAATAGATCTGGAATATAATTTTTTAACAGAGACACCGGAACTGATTAATTCTCTGCAATCAGAAAGTTATAAAGGAGGCGTTAATATTAGTCTTCCTCTCTTTTTACGAAAAGAGCGGGGAGAGTTAAAATTGGCAAAATACAAATTGCGCGATGCTGAATACGAATATTCCAGTGCTACTGTATCTATAACCAATAAGATCCTTGCTATATATAACGAACTCGATTCCTATGATGAGCAAAATGAACTGGTTTACGATATTGTAAACAACTATGGGATATTGCTCAGTGGTGAAGAGCGTAAGTTTAGTTTTGGAGAAAGTTCATTGTTCCTGATCAATAGCAGGGAGAACAAACTAATAGATGCCAGACTCAAACAAAACGAGCTTCAAAATAAATTCTTTGCTGCCAAAGCAAAACTTTTTAAGAGTCTGGCGATCAATCCGGAGAATTTGTAATCACCCGTATTCCTGAATAAGAATTGTAAGGAAAGAAAACTTTACACTACCATGAACATGCCATCTATTGTGTTGAAAAATTATTACTAAATACTAATATTATTACCATGAAAACTTCTCTCTCTGAACAAACTACTAAGGAGATCATTCATAGGGCCATTTCCAGATCCATGTCCTATTCTCAATTTCGGGAATTGGTTTCAAAACTTGCTGTAGATAATGGCACTACTGGAACTGAACAAACGGAAGAGCAAAAGCACTTTACCGTTCTTAATGATAAAAGAATGCGCCGATGGGATAAAACATTGAAAATATCAGAAGATGTCCTATCTCAGCTTACAGAATATCAAAAGAAAGTTTACTGGTTGGTCATTACAGAAAGTTGGTGTGGTGATTCTGCCCCATCACTACCAGTGATGAATAAGATAGCCACTTACAATGATGGAATAGATATGAGGGTTGTACTCAGGAGTGAGGAGCCGAAACTTATGGATGCCTTTCTTACCAACAACAAAATGTCTATCCCCAAATTGATCATGATAGATCAAGGGACTTTGGAAGTTTTGGGAACCTGGGGGCCGCTACCAACCACAGCTGCCATTATGGCCAATGATTATAAACAAAAACATGGATCTTTATCACCGGAATTTAAGGAAGACCTGCAGCAATGGTTCAATGGAAATAAAGGACAAAACATCCTTGAAGACCTGCAACAATTACTTACTCTGAAATAAATAGGTAATTGTTCCTATTTGCGAGATCTTGGTTGATGGGTTAAAACGCGCTTTCAGGGCGTATTCAATAGCATTTTCTACCAAACACCCATTCGTAGTGTTAGAACTTTTATCATTGAATTGGGCATCCGTAACATAGCCTAACCTATCTACTTTTATAGTGATCACCACAGTTCCGCCTTCGAGACAGGTATAGATTGGAGGAGGAAGTTCATAATTTCTTCTGTCTACCAGTGAATATGTAATTCGGGTACGTTTGTTAGCCAGGTAATCTGTGAATTCTTTTTTCTCGGCCTCTTTCTCACCTAATTCCTGTTTGCGCTCTTCCCTTATTTTGGTCATTTCCTTTAATGCGGCTGCAAATTCCGGATCTGCATTTACGATGTCTTCCATGGAATTCTCTTCAGGATTTATGTTGTACTCTTCCATAAGCTCTTCCAGCGTTTTTAATGGTTCAGGACTACCAATACTTGGTTTAGCAGTTTCATTAATAGCCTGGCTGCTTTTTATAGGATCTGCATTGGCCAATTCTTCAGCTCTTTTTTCTTCCTCTTCAAGAAGTTCTTGTAAATCCTCATCGGCAAGACTCATTTCAATCACATATTCATCCTGTTCCTCAGCTCCCAGATGGAGATTATATAGAAGTAGGATCATCAGAGAAAGGGAAAAAAAGGTTATGATAAAAGAAAGCTGATTTCTATTCAAATTCATTAACCCATGGAAAATATTTGATACTTTTTTCATAAAAAAGTTCTAAGCAGGCTCCTAAAAATACAAAAAAGTACCGCTTACTCTTGTAGTAAGAGTTCTCTGAAAATAGTAGGGTCTACTGCATTATCTACGTAATATTCCCCTATTTTGGTTCTTCTTAAGGCCGAAAGATGCCCGCCAACACCCAATGCCTTCCCAAAATCGTGAGCAAGAGATCGTATATAGGTGCCTTTACTGCAAACAACCCGAAAGTGTACATCTGGCAATTTAATATCCGTGATCTCAAACACTAAAATTTCCACGGTACGCGCGGGAACTTCTACCACAGTGCCTTTCCGGGCGTATTCATACAACCTTTTACCATCTTTTTTAAGTGCGGAAAAAAGCGGAGGTTTCTGTTCAATTTTTCCTGTGAACATTAAAGTTGCATCGATAATTTTCTGCCGTGTGAGGTCTTCAGTATTCGATATCTCTTCAACCTCTGTTTCCAGATCATAGGAAGGTGTAATTGCGCCGAGTGTTATTGTGCCGGTGTATTCTTTCAGTTGTCCTTGTAATTCCGGGATCTTCTTTGTGAATTTCCCTGTACACACAACCAATAAACCTGTGGCCAACGGATCAAGGGTACCCGCATGTCCAATTTTAAATTTTTTAAGTTGAAACTTTCTCCTGATCGTCCATTTTACCGAATTTACAGCTTGAAAAGAGGTCCAGCCCAGAGGTTTGTCAAGTAGCAATATTTGACCTTCCAGGAACTCATCTTTGGATATGGATTCAACAGGTACTTGCATCTATAAAGTATTAATTCCAAAGGCCAAAACCGATAGCTATAAGGCCAACCAGGAAACAATAGATAGCAAAATACTGCAATTTGCTTTGTTTAACCAATTGGATCATCCAGGTGCAGGCAAAGAGGCCGGCAATAAAAGCTGCGATAAATCCGGCTCCTAAACTCGTAATTTGAGCGCTTTGAAAATCTATTTGTCCCCCAAAAAGATCCTTTGCCATTTTACCAATAATTAGTGGTACAACCATCAGGAATGAAAAGCGTGCTGCCTTAGATTTATGTATCCCAAGCAGCACTGATGTTGAAATGGTAGCGCCACTGCGGGAGATCCCGGGTAAAATTGCAATGGTCTGTGAAACCCCAATAATAAAAGCATTCAAATAAGTTACTTTTTTCTCTGTTTCTTTAGCTCTGTCTGCCAGATATAATAGCAGTGCCGTTATCATAAGCATGTAACCCACGAGCAGAACATTATCACCAAAAAGCCCTTCAAGTCTTTCTTCAAAAAATAAGCCCACAAAAGCCGCAGGGAACATTGAAAGAATGATCTTAAGCGAAAATTGGGTCTCTTCATTCCATTTAAAACTGAACAATCCTTTTAAGATCTTAAATACATCAGCCCGGAAGACCACTATTGTGCTCAGTGCTGTGGCAAAGTGGAGAACCACGGTAAACAGGAGGCTGTCTTCCGGAATTGAGGCGTCTCCTAAAATGGCCTTTCCAAGTTCTAAATGTCCGCTTGATGAAACAGGAAGAAATTCCGTTAAACCCTGAACAATGCCAAGAATGATGGCGTCAATGATTTCCAATTATTTTTTCTTATGAGGGTTTAACAGGATTGCATATACTTCCAGTCCTAAACCGATCAACACCAGGGTAGGCGCCAGACGGATCCTTCTAAAACTGTAGATGTCCGGATTAAAAACGGTGGGATCATCACTTCCCCCTCCACTCATCAAAATAAACCCTAAAGCCATGCAGGCAATACCAATGAACATGAACAGATAGTTCTTTTTTTGAAAAATAAACTCCTTTCTATTGCTTTCCTGCTTTTTCTTTTGCTTCTTCCCCATGGCTGTAAAGTTAATAATATAAATCGTCTGTTCTTAGATTTAAGAATCGTTGGGTCGCAAAAAAGGTGCTCAAAAGAGAGATCAATACGCCAAGAATAAAAACGCCTAAGAACAGCCCCCCAAGGAACCATAGATCGGCAAAAAGGTTGAGTTCTGGAAAATTGAGATCCATGTAGTACAAAAGTCCGCCCAGAACCAGTAATGCTAACAGGGCCCCCAACATACCCAATTTGATATTGGTCCAGATAAAAGGCCTTCTGATAAAAGTCTTGGTGGCCCCTACCATTTGCATTGTTTTAATAATAAAACGTTTTGAGTAAATGGAGAGACGAATAGAACTGTTTATCAAAAGCACTGCGATAAATGTAAAAATGGCACATACTATGAGGATCCAAAAAGAGATCTTTTTAACATTATCTGTCAGTAATGCAATCAAAGGCTTATCATAACTCACTTCCTCTACATAGCCTTTGGAAGAGATTTCCTCAGCTATAGTAGCGATCTGATCTGTAGTTACAAATTCGGCTTTTAACTGAACGTCTATTGAATTCTTAAGGGGGTTATATCCTAAAAAGTCAATAAAATTCTCTCCTATTTCATCACTGTGCTCTTCCGCCGCTTCCTCTTTAGAAACATAGGTGGCTGTCTTTGTATAGGGTGCTAATACCAGACTTTTTTGGAGTTGATCTATCTCTACTTGTTTGGCATTATCTTTTAGAAAGACCGATAGTGTTATTTGTTCCTTAAAATGATCTGCCAGTTTTTTGGTATTAAGTACTAATAGTCCCAATACTCCAAGAAGAAAAAGTACAAGCCCAATACTTAGTACCACGGAGAAATAAGAAGAAATCAATTTCCTTTTTTGATAGCGTTCAAAAGATGTACTCATATTGGGCGTATAATGAGGCAAAAATACTAAAGTATGATGAACCTTATGTTGAGGAGATTATTATTATTTCAAGTTGTTTCCGGAGCGCAGAACTCAGCACTATCTTTTTAAGGAAACATGTCCTTTGATTACTTTGTCCCCGATCCTGATTGAATACCAATAATCACCTGAAGGCAGCCCCCGATTGTTAAACCTGCCATCCCATCTTAAAGGCGAATTATAGGCACTTTTTAGTAGTTTTCCATACCGATCATACAGATTGATCTCGTAATCCGAAGTGGAATCAATGCCATCAATTTGGAAAACATCATTTATAGTATCCCCATTGGGAGTGAAAAATTTAGGGACCACCAAATGAAAGTATTCCCGGGAAACAATCCCACAACTAATTTTATTTCTTACAGATATAGTATAAATGCCACCGGGAATATCTGAGAATATTGGTTCGTCCTGAAAATTAATAGCATCTAATGAATACTCAAAATCTCCTTCATTCAGTGTTGAGATCGAAATATCAAGATCATCAGATAAAATCTCACCGATATCAGGCAGATCTATCTGGTTCAGAATAATGGTTTTGATATTTGAACATCCCCGGGGATCTGTAACCTCCACCGAATAAGTGCCTGGTTGAGAAACAATGATGTTTTCTGTAGTTTCTCCTGTACTCCATTCATAGGTTACACCGGTAACCTTGGATTCCAAGGTAATGTCGGTATTTTCACAAAAGAATAATTCCTCATCGGTTACTACCGGTAAGGGATAAAATTCCAGGGTAACCGGAGTTCTTGTGTCCGAGGGACAATTCGCAATTGCAGGGACAGCTTCAGCGTAATATGTGCCGGCGATGTCTGTAGTATACGATGAACTATTAGGCTCCAGTAATGAGCCTCCTGTGGGGGCATCATACCAATTAACAAGTATTCCGGGAGGCACTCTAACCGTTAGGATCCCATTTTCTATATTTTCGCAAATACGTATATCCCCGATATTATTGGGCGCATTGGGTGTGGGCACCAGAATGATCTCAAAGACCTCAGAAATAACATTACACTGGTCATTGGAGATGTTCACAAGGTCTTCTGAAACCTTTACCCGATAATAGCTATCAGTGTTAACAAGCGGTGTAGTGTAGGCGTCTGTTGTTTCTCCGGGAATATCGATCCAATTTTCTGCATCTGAACTTTCCTGCCATTGATAGAAATGGTTGGCAAATATGCTGAAATCTGGTATCGCATTAATGGTAACAGGGCCTACCGGACCATCATCTTCACAGGCATAAATGGAAGATTCATTTGCAGTATCAGATAGGGTTATCAGATCTCCACAGGATCTAAAGACAATATCATCTATGGCAAGGTCATTCCCACACCCCCCGCTACCATTATTGATCATTTTTAATATTACAGATGTTTGTCCCGGTACCGTTGTAAATAATAAGGCATATTGCCCCCATTCGGGAGATGTCTTGTCCTCTATATCTCCTGTGTCCCCTTCTGCCAGGACATTCATACCGGTACTATCTAAAATTTGGAATTTCACATTAATAGGAATGCCATTTCCAGGGCATCCAACACCAGATCTGGGATGTAAGTTCAGAAGCCAGGAAGAGAATTCATAGGAGGTGTTCTCACACAGGCCGGTAATGGTCCTTCTATAAAACTCCCCGGGGGTAAAACTCGCATTTACTATAAATGCTTTGCCACTAACATCGTCAGGGGTATGATCCTGTATATTGAACCAGTCAAAATAGCCGGCTGTATTGCTCGCAATTGTATAACTCCCGTCATTCGGGGCGCCATTTACATAGGTATAGGTAGTGGTCCCCGCAGGTAATGCAGGACCATTTGATATTCCGGTTCCAAAGTCTTCTGTAAATATTGGGCTCCCGGAATTACCGGCACAAAAACCCAATTGGGCAAAAAGTGATTGGGTACAACTACATGCGATAATTACAACAATAGCTTTATAAATCCTCATTTCGTAGGCTAAATATATAATTTTAGGATTCATTGTAGTGCTATTTTAGCACCGCCTCCCATTTAAACGCACTTTTGTTCGAAGTATTGGCTTTCCCGTTTCAGGGATTACGCCTATTTTTGCCGCTATAGAATGTGAAAGACATAAAGATGAACTACGATTTTAGGAGAATCGAAGATAAATGGCAACAGTACTGGGCCAAAAACCAGACTTTTAAGGCATCCAACCGTTCGGAAAAGGAGAAATTCTATGTCCTGGATATGTTTCCTTATCCGTCAGGGGCGGGATTGCATGTAGGCCACCCGCTTGGTTATATTGCCAGTGATATTTACGCGCGCTATAAAAGGCACAAGGGCTTTAATGTGCTTCATCCCATGGGATATGATTCGTTTGGATTGCCCGCTGAACAGTACGCAATTCAAACAGGACAGCATCCGGCCCTTACGACTGAAACTAATATCAAAAGGTACAGGGAGCAATTAGATAAATTGGGATTTTCATTCGACTGGAGTCGAGAAGTGCGCACTTCAGACCCGACTTATTACAAATGGACCCAATGGGTTTTCATACAATTATTTAACTCCTGGTATAATAAGGATACCAACAGAGCAGAATCAATATCAGACTTAGAAAAAAAACTTAAATCTGACGGAAATGCAGGGATCAATGCGGTTTGTGACGAGGACACGCCAATACTATCTGCTAAAGAATGGAATGCGTTAGGCCATAGAGAACAACAAAAATTACTCTTAAAATACCGACTTACCTATCTGGCAGATACAGAGGTAAATTGGTGTCCTGCCCTTGGGACCGTATTGGCAAATGATGAGATCATCAATGGAGTATCGGAGCGCGGTGGTCATCCTGTAGTGCGAAAGAAAATGACTCAATGGAGTATGCGGATCACGGCCTATGCACAACGATTACTAGATGGGTTGAGTACGATTGACTGGCCGCAGCCTTTAAAAGATGCTCAAACTAATTGGATTGGCCGCTCTGTTGGGGCATCCCTTACTTTTTATACCGCGCCTACTTCAAAGAACAAAACCTCCTATCCAATAGAGGTATTCACAACCAGACCCGACACCCTTTTTGGGGTGAGTTTCATGACCCTGGCACCGGAGCATGAACTGGTAGGCAAGATCACAACTAAAGAGCAGGAAGAATCTGTGAACCACTATGTTCTCGAGACCTCCAAACGCTCTGAACGCGAGCGTATGGCTGATGTTAAAACCGTAAGTGGTGTATTTACGGGTGCTTATGCTCTTCATCCTTTTACTCAGGAGAAAATTCCAATTTGGATCGGAGACTATGTCCTGGCCGGATATGGCACCGGGGCGGTAATGTCAGTTCCATGTGGGGATCAACGCGATTATGATTTTGCTAAACACTTCAATATCCCCATCCCCAATATCTTTGAGGGCATAGATATTTCTGAAGAAGCATTTGCAGATAAGGATCAAACAATTATAGCCAATTCCGATTTTTTAAACGGGCTTCCCTACAAAGAAGCTTCCAAAAGAGTTATTGAAGAGTTGGAAAAGAAGGGGCTGGGAAAAGGAAAAGTAAACTACAGACTGCGAGATGCCGTGTTTAGCAGGCAGCGATATTGGGGAGAACCATTTCCGGTATATTATGTTGAAGATGTACCCATGATGATCCCTGAAGACAAGCTGCCTTTAACTTTACCTGAGGTAGAAAAATACTTGCCTACCGAAACAGGTGATCCACCCTTAGGGAACGCCATTCATTGGGCCTGGTGCAGTAAGACGAAAGAAGTGGTTTCCAATGACCGAATAGATCATAAAGAAGTTTTCCCCTTAGAGTTGAATACCATGCCGGGTTGGGCCGGGAGTTCACAATACTTCAACCGATACATGGATCCCGGGAATACCGAGGCTATTTTCTCCAAGGAGGCAATTGGCTATTGGCAAGATGTTGACCTGTATATTGGTGGAATTGAGCATGCCACCGGTCACCTATTGTATTCCAGATTCTGGCAGAAGTTTATGTTCGACATGGGGTGGGTTATCAAAGAAGAATATGCCAGAAAACTCATTAACCAGGGGATGATCCTGGGTACCAGTGCGTTTGTATATCGAGAAGAAGGAACCAATAGGTTGCTTTCAAAGGGATTGACAAAAGACAAACGGGTAGATCCTATCCATGCCGATGTATCTCTGGTAAACTCCTCTGATGAGTTGGATATAGAGGCCTTTAAAGCCTGGCGTCCCGAATTCAAAGAGGCAGATTTTGTTCTTGAGGATGGTTCATTTTATGTTGGGCGCGAAGTAGAAAAAATGTCGAAGTCCAAATACAATGTTGTAAATCCCGACGCAATTTGTGAGGAATACGGCGCAGACGCTTTACGATTATACGAAATGTTTCTTGGTCCGCTGGAACAATCCAAGCCATGGAATACTGCAGGCATCACCGGGGTGTATTCCTTTCTTAAAAAGATGTGGCGATTGTACCATTCAGGCAAAGACGGACTTTTTCATCTAACCGATGACGAACCCCAGGCGGAATCTTTAAAGACCTTGCATAAAACAATTAAGAAAGTAACTGAGGATATTGAGAACTTCTCATTTAATACTTCCGTCGCAACCTTTATGATCTGTGTCAATGAATTATCTGCTCAAAAATGTAACAGTAAAAGCATTTTGGAACCTTTAGCAATACTTATAGCTCCGTACGCCCCCCACCTGGCCGAAGAACTTTGGGAAAAGGCTGGTCATACAACCTCTGTGTGCTTTGCTAGGTATCCAACATTTGAGGAAAAATACCTCGTGGAGAACAACAAAGAGTATCCAATCTCCTTTAATGGAAAGATGCGATTTACCCTCACCTTGTCCCTGGAACTTTCCAAAGAAGAAATTGAAGCGCAAGTACTCAGTCATGAGAAGACAAAGGCACAATTAGGCGGTAAGATACCTAAGAAGATAATTGTAGTTCCGGGAAAGATCGTAAATATTGTTGGGTAATATCATTTTCTAGACAGACCCCCTAATTATTTCTTCACAAATAGAATAAATAATAGATTTATAAAAATACACCCCCAATAAATAGGGGGTAATGTTATAATAGCATTAAATTT
>JABDQS010000343.1 GCA_013042125.1 Eudoraea sp. | reverse complement strand
CCGTTAGATAGAGCCCTGTCATCTCAAGATCCCAGAATAAGAACAGTGATGGATAATTCTGACCCTTATGAACTGCAGATCCGTTTCACAAGGATCTTTAGACAAAAGGATAGTGTTCGCTTTGAAGATCATGATTTTAATGTAGACAATAACAGATATTTTTATCCGGCCAGTACAGTTAAATTTCCAATTGCTGTGATGGCCCTGGAAAAACTAAATACTTCTGATGCGCTTTCTTATGAGACCCGGTTTTACGTTGAAGGTGATACTGTTGAATCTACTTTTGGCGAGGAAATAACAAAGATCTTTGCTGTTAGTGACAATGATGCAAACAATCGTTTAGTAGAGTTTCTTGGGCAGGATGTAATAAACAAAGGACTAAGTTCCAAGAATGTTGGTCCGGTTAGAATAGCACATCGGCTTTCTGCACCGAATGCAGATGAAGTTACCACAAAACCTCTGATAATCTATCTGAATGACAGCACAACAACTAGCCTTGAAGGAAGTACCAACGCTCCTGCAGAACCACTTACCATAGAGGGGATAACCAAAGGAATAGGTTTTTATAAAGGTGATTCCTTAATTGATGAACCCTTTAATTTTAGTCTTAAGAACTACTACCCTGTTGAAACCCAGCACGGAGTATTAAAGAGGATCATATTTCCCGAAAGTTTTCCTGAAAATGATAGATTTGACCTCAGCCTTCCGCAGCGACAGTTTTTACTGAATGCCATGAAAATACTACCAAAGGAGGCCGGTTACGATCAGGAAGAATACTATGACAGCTATGGAAAATTTCTTCTATTCGGAGATTCAAAAGAGGCCATTCCCTCTACTGTTAAGATCTATAATAAGGTAGGTTATGCCTACGGCACCCTTACAGATTGTGCCTATATCCATGATGAGGAAAACGATATAGAATTTATGGTCACCGCTACCATACTGGTGAATTCGGATGGCATTTTCAATGACAATGTCTATGAGTACGACGAAATTGGGATCCCCTTTCTGGCTGCCCTTGGGGATGAACTTTATAAAATAGAAAAGAATAGAAAATGACAGAACAATGGAATCTTTAGGTTTTGATGCTTTTACAAAAAAGATCTATATAAATGCTCCTATAGAAAGTTTATACAGGTGCTGGAGTACAGCAGACGGTATTTGCTCCTGGTTTTTAAGTAATGCTAACTACACAACAAAAAAAGGAGAAGAGCGAACTGCTAATTCTTTTATAGAGAAGGGGGACACCTATATCTGGAAGTGGTATAATTGGGACGGAGAAGAAATAGGGCAGATCCTTGAGGCTAACGGCAAAGACATGATCCAATTTTCTTTTGCAGGTCATTGTAAGGTAACCGTTACCTTGCAAGATGGAAAAAATAATGTACTGCTGACCTTGGTGCAAAGTAACATCCCGACAGATGAAAAAAATAAACTGAACGTCCATGTTGGTTGCAGCAATGGCTGGACGTTTTGGTTGGCGAATCTAAAGGCCTTTTTAGAGCATGGTATTTTGTTGAATGAAAGAACAATGGACCTAAGAGAGATCCCATTGGCGAGTTTTCAATTCGTAAATATTTGAGGTGCCAAACCTCGATTTAAAATCGTTTCGATCAGCACATAAAACACCTCCATTTTAAAACTACCACGTACGCTATGAAAGGGCATCATTCCATTTTAATTTTACTACTATCCGGGCTTATCGTTCTAAGTGGTTGTAAAAAAATAAATGAGGATAAGACCTTGATCCGAATGGCAGTTGCCGCCAATATGCAGTATGCAATAAAAGAATTAGCAGATCAATTTGAGAAAGACACAGGCTTTACATGTGAAGTGATCTTAGGTTCTTCCGGCAAGTTATTCGCTCAAATAAAAGAAGGTGCCCCATATGATCTTTTTATTTCGGCCGACCTAACCTATCCTGAAGCACTTTACACTATTGATCTTACCCATGAGCCTCCCAGGGTATATGCTTACGGAACCTTGGTGCTTTGGACCTGCAGTTCAACGTTGAGACCTTCCCTGGAAGTAACGGAAACCGACAGCGTTCAGCATATTGCCCTGGCCAATCCAAAAACAGCCCCTTATGGTAAGGCGGCAATGGAAGTACTGGATTTTTATGGATTATCGTCGAAATTGCAGGATAAGTTGGTATACGGTGAGAGTATTGGGCAGACCAACCAATTTATCACATCGGGAGCTGCCGATATTGGATTTACGTCCCAGTCTGTGGTTGAGAGTCAGGCTATGAAAAATAAAGGTAAATGGATACGGATCATTGATACGGCCTATACACCAATGCCACAAGGAGTTGTATTGATTAAACGTAAAAAACCCAAAAAGCAAGGAGCTCAGGCCTTTTATGAGTATCTTTTTTCCGAAGAAGGGAAAGACATCCTGCAAAAATTTGGATATTCGGTGCATGAATAGATTAAAGGGGCATATTGAGCATCTTGAAATTTCGGGAGATCTTACCCTGGTTACCGTTTTATTGATTGATGAGATCAGAATAAAGGCAATTGTGATCGATACCCCAAAAAGCGCACCCTATCTTAAAAAAGGGGGGAAAGTAGCCATTCTTTTCAAAGAAACAGAAGTAGTTATAGGAGATCACAACGATCATAAGATCAGTTTACAAAACAGGATGTTAGGTATTCTTAAAACCATCGAACAAGGTCATTTGCTAAGTTCTCTGACCGTAGAGACCGCTGTAGGGAATATTCGTTCTACCATCAGTACCGCGGCCGTTCTGGCCTTGAAATTAGAGCCTGGAAGTAAGATCATGGCGATGGTGAAATTAAATGAAGTAATGCTATCTCCATTATGAATTGGGAACCACTACTTTTGACCTTTGAACTTGCGTTAACCACAACCATTGCTTTGTTGTTGGTTTCTATTCCGCTGGCCTACTGGCTCTCCAAAACCACCTCCAGAATTAAACCGGTCATAGAAACCCTGGTGAGCATGCCTTTGGTATTGCCTCCAACTGTTCTGGGTTTTTATTTTTTAGTGGCCTTTAGTCCTAATAATGCCTTTGGTGAATGGCTAAATTCCTGGTTGGGCCTGCAATTGGTATTTTCATTTGGAGGTCTTGTAGTTGCCTCTATGATCTACAGTTTGCCATTTATGGTGCAACCTATACAAGCAGGTTTGGCATCACTCCCTGCATCATTGTCAGAAGCGGCGGCTGTAATGGGGAAATCCAGAAATATTACCTTATTCAAGGTTTTGCTTCCTAATATCAAAAAGTCACTTTTAACGGGAATCGTCCTGGCCTTTGCCCATACAGTTGGCGAGTTTGGTGTTGTTCTTATGATAGGAGGAAATATTCCCGGAAGAACACGGGTAGCATCAATCGCCATATATGATGAAGTGGAGGCCCTGAACTATGAAGCGGCAAATTTCTATTCCCTTACTTTATTTGCGATCACTTTTGGGATGTTGCTTCTTGTATACCTCATAAATGGAGGTTATTTAAAACGATTTTGGAAATGATCAAACTAAGCTATCAAAAACAATTGAAAACCACGGATGGTTTTTTCGAGCTCAGTATCGATCTCGATATTCCAAAAGGTGCTTTTATTTGTTTATACGGGCCCTCCGGCGCAGGCAAAACCTCTTTTCTAAGGATCCTGGCCGGTCTGTTAGCACCGGATAAAGGAAGTATCCTGGTAAATGACATCCCCTGGTACCATTCTGATAAAAAGATCGGTCTATCACCTCAAAAACGAAATATTGGGTATGTTTTTCAGGATTATGCCTTGTTTCCCAATATGACAGTACAAGAGAATTTGAAATTCGCACAGAGGAAGGGACAAACAAAAGATTTGATCCCTGAACTTATGGAAGTAATGGAGCTATCTCAGCTGGCAAATCGTACGCCGGATACCCTTTCCGGGGGTCAGAAACAGAGGGCTGCATTGGCCAGAGCACTTGTACAACAGCCCGATATCCTTTTGCTGGATGAACCCCTGGCGGCATTAGATGCCCAAATTAGCACAAAATTACAGGACTATATTCTGAATGCACATAGGGACTATAGCCTTACTACCATCCTGGTGAGTCATGATCTGGGGGAAATAATGAAACTTACAGATACTGTGGTGGTCATGGAGCAAGGAAGGATAACTAAATCCGGTAGGCCTCAGGAAATTTTTATGAATAGGCAATTAAGTGGGAAATTTCAATTTACAGGAACAATTTTGTCTATTGAAAAACAAGATGTCATTTATGTAGTAACCGTCCTGATCTATAATACGATCATAAAGGTAGTAGCCGACGCTACAGAAATTCAAGAGCTTCGCAATGGCGATAGCGTTGTGGTGGCATCTAAAGCATTTAATCCTGTGATCTACAAGATCCCGGAAAGATCGTAAACAAAAAATAATACAATGACACTAAATGATCAGCCGGCACTTTTACTTATTGACATTCAAAAAGGGTTGAATGATCTGGCCTATTATGGCGGACAAAGAAACAATCCCCGGGCCGAGGAGCGGGCCGCTGAAATTCTTGACTTTTGGCGTACACAACAACTCCCGGTGGTACACATTAAACACACCGGAACTCCCCCATCGCCCTTAACTAAGGGTACTCCCGGAAACGATTTTAAGGAGATCGCAAGGCCTGTTAAGGGAGAAACTATTTTCGAAAAGGAAACCAATAGCGCCTTTATTGGAACTCAACTGGATGAATTCCTTAATAGAAAAGGGATCATAAATTTGGTGCTAGTTGGTTTAACCACAGCACATTGTATATCATCTACTGCCCGTATGGCCGGGAATTTAGGCTATAACACCTATATTATTTCTGATGCTACAGCAACTTTTAATACCTTAGGAATCGATGGGAAACCTTATGAGGCTAAGCTGGTGCATGATATCTGCCTGGCTACTCTAAAAAATGAGTTTGCTACCATTTTAGATACGGAAAGTTTGTTAGAACTGCTTAGTCCATAAAAAGAATCATATGATCCACAAATTAGGGAAAAAGTTCACGGATATTTTTCAAAAGAACATGCCAGATGCTTTTGTTTTTGCCCTGACCTTAACCCTTATTACGGGTATCTTAGCATTGCTGTGGGTAGATGTTACGCCATTAAAGGTCATAGAGTCGTGGTTTGACGGATTCTGGTTGTTGCTTGAGTTTGGGATGCAAATGGTATTGTTGGTGATCACAGGCTATTCCAT
>JABDQS010000330.1 GCA_013042125.1 Eudoraea sp. | reverse complement strand
CCTATATTCTTGGGTTGGGTGGCAAACGTCTGCGGCCTGTTCTTACATTACTGACCACTGAACTATTTGGAGGTACCTACAAAAATGCCTTTGATGCGGCCATGGCAGTGGAATACTTCCATAATTTCTCCCTCATCCATGATGATATTATGGACGCTGCTCCTTTGCGAAGAGGTAAAACTACGGTGCATCAAAAGTGGGATGTCAACAGCGGAATACTATCCGGAGATGCCATGCTTATAGAGGCGTATTGCTATTTAGAGTCGTATCCAGACCCTGTTTTTAAAGAATTGACCATGCTTTTTAGTAAAACCGCCATAGAGGTTTGTAAGGGACAGCAATACGATGTGGACTTTGAATCGCGGGAAGATGTACAAGTAGCGGAGTACTTAAAAATGATCGAATACAAAACAGCGGTTTTGGTTGGAGCTTCCATGAAAATGGGTGCGATCATTGCCGGGGCGCCAGAAATAGGTCAAAAAGGCATTTATGATTTTGGTCTCAATCTGGGGATAGCATTCCAATTGCAGGACGATTACCTCGATGCCTTTGGGGATCCAAAGACTTTTGGGAAGCAGGTAGGAGGCGATATTATCGAAAACAAAAAGACCTATCTGTATTTGAAGTCGATCGAAATGACTGATAAAATTCAAAGCAGGGAACTAAAGGATCTGTTTTCAATTCAACCGGATAAAACGGATAAGAAAGTGAAACGGGTGAAAGAGATCTATGAACAAAGCGGCGCCTCTGAAGAAACTAAAAATGCCATCGCAGGGTATACCCAAAAAGCATTTTCCCATCTAGAAACTCTTGCAGTTTCGGATAAGAATAAAGCTGTTCTCCGACAATTTGGAAAGGCTTTGATGGGCAGAAATGTATAATGCCCTACCAACGCTTCTTTTTGCCGATAAGGATCCAATACACATGACGGATAAGCGACTTCACGAAGGGAACGGGATTAGGGGCCATCATGATATACACATCCTCATACCAGCGGGTTTCTTCATCTAAGAATTTGAAGATGAGTTGAGGTTTTCGTTTCGCAAAAAGCGATTCGAATATGGATCTTCCCAGTGCATTGTTTCTGTAAAGGATATTTAATAACAGCACATCATAAAACCAGAAACGATTCCTCTTTTGGAATGAATGAAGCGGCTTGTTTTCCTTTAAATGTTGGATAAGGGCTTCACTTTTTATAGCGGTATTTCTAAACGTGTAGCCTGTGCTTGGCTTACTCCAACCTCCGGCGGTACCAATGTGATAGACGTTTCCGGAATTCAGTTCAGTAAAATCAAAGCATGTCATAGGTATACTGCCGCGTTCTTTTTCCACAATTTCAAATTCAACGTCTTTAAAATGGGTGTCCATATATTCTTTTATTGCCACCTCATATTCCTCTTTGGGTAATAAGGAGGCTGAAAAGAGCGTATATTCAAAAAGAGCATAGTTTTTTGAAAAGGGAAGTACATACATGAATCTGGTATTACCCTTCTGCTCCACAGAAAAATCCATGAACGTGGCCTTAGACGGGTCAAAGACAGGCTCTTTAGTTCTGATGAACCAGCCGATGAAATGTTGCTGTAGAATTGGGTACTTAGGACGATCCGCAATCTTTTTAAAGTTAAACTGACTATCAAAAACCTGTTTGGCCACATAGGTGGTTTTATCCGTTATGACTTTTACCCCTATATTCTGTTCATCCAGGATGTTGTTCACGACTTCCTGTCTGAATGTAACGTTGGGATATGAAGCAATTCTTTCTAAAAAGTTAGTATAGAAATCTATCCCCCTGATCATCTTATAGGAATATGGGGCAATGGAATATGTTTTTCTATGATTTTTACCTGCGAAGTAAATATCATCCCATTGCTTATGTATGATAGTATCAAAAGTACCCTGTCCTTTTTCCCAAAAACACCAGGTACGATCATTGGTGGTCTTGTCTTCTTTATCTAACAGGAGGATCGATTTGTCTTTAAAGGCAGGATCTTTTCCCATTCCATCAGCAATCATGAGGCCGGCTGCACCCGCACCAATAATGATGAAATCGTATTCTTTCATAGGCCTATGCAAGGTCTCAAAGGTACAAATTACACTAAAACAAAAGTATTACCTCAGGTCACAAACGATATCTCATCCCGAAGAATGCCCGAATACCCTGATTAGGTCCGTAGACATAAGTTGGGTCAAAGGTAAGGGCATATGGGTTATCCGCGGTGGCTACCACTTGTCCATTAGAATCAAAGGTTACGTTCTCGTCAAATGGATCATTTGCTCTGGCAATAATAAATGGAGCATTTCTATTTGGGGTCCAGTTTAAAAGATTTTTAACTCCGCCATAAAGTTCAAATCCTTCCCAACCGGTATACGTAAATTGTACATTCTGTATGCTCCACGTAGGTGAAAATTCACTCCTTGGATCCAGGTCACCCAGTAAGGGCAAGCGCATAGGCCCGTATATATTACCTGTATAGTCCAGGGTTAGTTGCCATGGATCAATAGTATAGGAAACATTCCACGTACCTGTAAATCGTTCAGTTAGTATCTGTCTTGTTCTTACATTGTTTTCCTCTGTACTTACGTCCATAACAGTAGCTCCCAGAAGTACTTTAAGTCCGCTGGGCAGGGACAGATCCAGATTGCCACTTATTCCTTTGGAAACAGAGTTTCCATCGAGGTTGCCATAGATGATCTGATTGGGATTCGTTTCATAATCAGGAAGGATACGGTTGGAGAAATAGGTATAAAAAAGTGAGGTATCAAAATTTAGATACACCCCGTTTGAGCTGTAGAGCTTTTTCAGGTAGTTAAGATTGATGTTTAAGGAACGCTCGGGATCAAGAGATTCTGTTATCACCACCTCCCGGGCCCCTGTCAAAGCCGCATGATCTTCTGTAAAGAGGTTTACAACCCTGAATCCGGTACCCGCATTGATCCTAAGCATATCATGATCGTTGAATTTCCATTTGTAGGCTGTTCTTGGAGTTAGAATGGTTCCATGTCTTTTATCGTAGTCTATTCTGCCACCTAAAAGGAGTGAATGGTTCTCACCTAATGATATTTCATCCTGCGCAAAAAGACTGGGGATCCAAACTTCATCAGATTGATTCCCAAGTACTCCGGATGTTGCCGGCGTATTATCGTCATAGTAGTTATACCGTAGAGCAGTACCAAAAAGGAGATCATGGCTTTCCAACTGTGGTCCCCAGGTAAGTTGTCCAAATCCTATTCTCTGTTCTGCCAGATATGGAAGGTTGCCATAAACCGAATTTTGATCATGGTCCGTATAGGAAAAAGAGAACATCAATGGAACATTTAAAGGCAATTGATATTTGCCAAGCAATTCCCAGCGAGTGGTATAGATACTTTCCCCATATACTATATCTGTGCCACGAAATTCTGAATTCCACTGCATTTCCCCTCCCCATCGGTCCTCGTATAAAAACCTTCCTGCAAGTGAAAATTCTCGTTGCTTGGATCGTTGTAAATTCCATTTTTGGAAAACCGAGACCCTGTTCTGCAAGGTCACATCTGTGAAATTATCGTTGTTGTTATCTATAGGATTATCGTAGTTAAAATAATTTACTCCTAAAAGAACGGTCGTTTTTTCTCCCAGAGCAATTTTTGATCCGATATCCAAATTGTATTCCCCCCAGCCGGTAAGGAAACCGTCCACTACCAGTTCTTCAGCTGTAGGAGCGTGTTTTGTGATAACATTGATAAGGCCACCCACAGCCTCACTGCCATATAAGGAAGAAGCAGGGCCCTTCACGACCTCTATCTGTG
>JABDQS010000328.1 GCA_013042125.1 Eudoraea sp. | reverse complement strand
CCACAATCTATAAGCAGTTTTAGCCCATCGGTTTCCAAATAATATTTGGATCCTGTTACAGTTCTGGCAGCTCCTAAAAATTGCACTTTAACCATGGTACGGATTAACTTTTAAAATTGACATAATTGACCAATTTCCTTTAAGATCCGAGTTTTTCTATTTTCAGAGATTCCAAGATGGTCTAAATAAAATGTATCCTTATGCAATTGTCTGCAAAGCACAATATCCCGACTTAACAGAAAGTGCTTTTCCCGTTGAGATAATAGCGTAGAAACGGTAATCGGGTACAAAGCCAACCTATCTATTCTGTTACGCAAACCGTCATCTTCAGGATAATCCCAACTGAGAAGGTACAGACCGGAACATTTTCCATACGTATTCGCTTCCTGTGTAAAACGGGTATTGGTAACCACCCATCCTTCATCGGGAACTTTAAAGCCTGCACTGTTATTTTCCGTTTCACAAACATCTTTGAATCTGGATTGAATGTACAAGGGTACCTTTACATTACAATTGCGCCCTTCTTCCCCGTGAAATTTACATTCAATGAGATAGGTTTTACCATTTTTACTGGCAAGGACGTCTATTTCGTGAGAGACGCATTTTCCATTTACGATTTTTCCCACTTCGGTTTGATATCCTGAAAAATTGAGCAAGGTCCCTATAAATTTTTCAAAAGGAAAACCTGTTGGTCCCAGTTCATAAATAGCTTTTTTTAATTTGTACTTAGAGGCAAATATGGATTTTTTGCGTTTTAAGATGGCATAGGCTCTGTTGTAGATCTCTTTAGTAGTGATCCCTTCAAACAGCTCATCCTTCACCTTTTGAAGTACTGTATTCACCGTACTTTCATCCGCTCCGCTATGGCGCAGAGATTTAGCCAGCTTCAGGGAGGAAAAGGGAACTCTTTCTCCGGAAGATTTCCTGATCTCAATAACCTTGTTCTCCATGAGGCAGTTCGAATTAAAATTTAGGTCAAAGGCAGGATGTTATTCATTAGGATGCGGTAAGACCATGAATGGAATAGTTACATGGAAACCGATCTTTTTGATTACAGGCTCTATAAACAAACGTTCCATAAAAGTGTGTTTGTTCTGTATCATCACTAATATATTCACCTTCGATTTCGATTTAAAGGAATTGATACCCTCTATGATCTCCTGGCTTGGCAGATCGTGAAAATGATGGTTTCTTTTACCCATTAAGCCATCTAAAGTGTCCTTGTTTTTTAGTTGCTTCTCTGTTAGCTCATTCCCGCTTGAAATATGTATAATATCTACTTTGGATCCATAATGAGTAGCAAGATCCAACAAAGTGGACAATTGGGCTTGTTGGTAGTTTATCTCATAATCTGTAGGGAATAGTATCTCTTTGGGATCTTCAAAGTTATAACCTGCTGGTACGGCCAAAACCGGACATGGGGCTTTCTTTATCACATGGACCGTATGCGATCCCATAAAGATCTCTTTGGCGCCGGTGGCCCCCTGAGTTCCCATAATGATCATATCTACCTCTTCCTTATCGGCAAGATCAACGATCTCGTCTACCAGTAAGTTAAAAACAGAATGTATGATTATGGTGTGTTTTGGATTCTTGAATTTTTGCTCAAGTTCCTTCTTCAGGGCTTCCAATTGTTCCAGGGAAAAGGACTGATAGATATCTCCAAGGCCAATTTGTCCCGGACTATGCAAGATATATTCGGACTGATATATGGCAGGTGTATACGTATTTAATAGGTAGAACGTACATTCCATATCACTGTAAAGTTTTAAAGCGTAACAGATGGCTTTATAGGCATTATCAGAGAAATCGGTAGGAAGAATGATCTTTTTCATCTTGGTGTGTTTTTAATTTAACGTGATAAATTCTGAAGTACTAAAAAAGGTATTTTCAGATGCAACCCTATCTTATTGAGAGTGGTGGGCATCAACAGATCTTCTAAATGTGAATGTCTTGTGTTAACCATCACCAACATATCTATGTTTTGATGAAGAATGTATTTTGTAATGGCAATGGTCTTGTCCTTTTCGGGTGTGGTTTCGAAGACCAAATTTGCTTTTTGCAATTCGGCTTTTAAAAAATCCCGATTGTCTTCCTGTCTCAGGGATAATTTCTTCATTGGGTCTATATACAGC
>JABDQS010000323.1 GCA_013042125.1 Eudoraea sp. | reverse complement strand
GTGGCACACAACGGGGTATGCCTAACGGTTGTGGACATCAACAATGATCAATACACCGTTACCGCGGTTGAAGAGACCTTGTTAAAGACCAATTTGAACGACCTTCAAGTTGGGGCTTTGGTTAACCTGGAACGGGCCATGATCCTGGGCTCACGCTTGGACGGACATATAGTGCAGGGACATGTAGATACAACAGCAACATGCACCCGGGTGGAAGAAAAGGACGGCAGCTGGTATTTTACTTTTGCCTATGCTCCTAACAAAGAGCATGTGACCATAGAGAAGGGATCGATCACCATAGATGGGGTGAGCCTAACGGTGGTAAATTCTCTTCAGGATTCATTCAGTGTAGCCATTATCCCCTATACCTATGAAAACACCCGCTTTAAGGAATACACCAAAGGCAGCAAGGTGAATTTGGAGTTCGATGTTATTGGGAAGTACGTTGCCAAACTTGTAGCCAACACCCAATAAAAATACTCGGAGTAAAATTAATCTTCAAAAAAACTGATGGAAGAACCTATCCAGGTATCTTCAGTAAGATGCGAAACGTTTATAAGTCCGCCTTTACCCATCCTGGTAAGGTTAATGACCGGTTTAAGTTTCCCGGCTTCTTCGTTCCAAACATATAAGATGCGGATCTCTACCTTGGAGTTCTTGTCCGAATTTGTCTTAACAAGGGAGGCATAGGTCACCTTCTTTTGAAGCATATAGTTCTTGCGATCCTTGATCTCATTGAGCATCTCCCAGGTAGGTTCCAGATTTACCCCTTTTCCCGCAAAGGAGAACAAAGGTTTTAGCACGTATTTATGAAGATCGATGTCTTCAGGGATCTCATCCAAATAATACGACTCCGGCACACTTTCATGAGACAACATGGGCATAATGCACTTGGAGATCATAAAGAACCAATCCGGATTGGTGATCCAGGTTACCTCCAGGTCGTCAAAAATATTGAAATTGGTCTTCAGGTCCTTAAACTGGTACAGGTCGTCAAAGATCACACGGTTATAAATACGATGTATCCTGATCTTACGACCGTCCTTCTCGTAAAAGAGCTGCTTCCCTTCCTTTATGACCTTGGTCATACATACAACTTCAATTCCTAACGCCAGTTTAGTGGCCCAAAAATCGACCCGGGTCTTTTGTTTCTCCGGAAAGATCTCCATTAAGATGACATTCTCAGGATCTTCCTTCCCCAGAATTACTTCTTTCAGCATTTTGTAATAAGTGTCCTCTGTATACCTGCTAAAAAAATAATGGTACCCTTCTTTGGGAAGGTTGGGATAGTGTTTTAAAAAGGCCTTGGCCAAAAATGGCTGATAACAAAAAAGTGAGGGAAAGGCCTGTAATTCTATTAGCTGTGGACTTAAATTCCCGTCTTCATCTTCACAAAGTCCAAAATCGATCCCCAAAAAATGTGGGTTCCCTGAATGGGATGGTGAATGCAAGTGCTTGGGCATAAAACGGTGCTTTACCGCTTCATATTCCAGGTCGTCTAATTGCTCCAGAATGGCATTGCAGGCATCGAACACCTTCTTTTTCATGGCCCTGTCAAAGAACACCGGTGTCTCAGAGATCCTGAAGGCACAGGGCTCACCAAAGGTGTCTGATATCTCCTTTTGGAGGGCCTCGTAATACTCCTCCTTAAACTCCTTATTAAACTGCTCCCTAACATCGGATATCATACAGAAATTGGTATTTGGTGGTCAATGGCATCTGCTGCCTGTTGTAAAAATCTGGGGATGATGGTCCTGTTTGTCAGCAAGATCTTATCGTCATCATCTAAGTGGATCATCATATCATTGTACTTCCTTTTCCCGTGATGTTTTATGATATGAGCTTTCTTGTCCGCCCTTTTAAAATAGCGCATCATCCCTTCAGAATCTGCTTCGGGATGAAATTGTACCCCAACAATTTCCTTTGAAAATCGAATCGCCATAACGGCACGTTCCAAGGGAATATGAGGCCGCTTCTTTTCTTTACATAGAATCTTACAGCCTAAACTCTTAAGTATCTTTTTTTTGGGTTTTACTACCTGATAATCCCTGGAGTCTACTGCATAAAATGGGTTATGCAAGCCTTCAAGAACGTATTCCTTCTTTCCTCGCTTTGTCTTGTGTACCGGCATGATCCCAAAAGCCGTAGACTTTCTTTTACTAATTTTAGCAAGATTCCAATGCAAACACGCTAATTGAAATGAATGACAGATCAGGAAAAGGTATTTTTTCCTCTCTTCCAAAAGATTGTGATCGTAGATCTCATCTAAAAATCTAAAATACTTCTTCTCCCATTTTTCTCCGGTTGGTTTTGGAGAATCCGGGCCTCCGGACGAGATAAAAATATCAAAGTCTAACAGGTCCGGAAGCTTGTGGTCTACGCGAACATCAAAGATCTGATAATCGCCTTTTACATCTTCATTTTCCAGAAACTGTTCCACCAGCATTTTTATACAACGCATGCCTTCATTGGGCTGGCCTGCGTTCATATCAAGGATGGCTATTTTATAGGTAGGGTGCATGTATTATTCTCTTTAGGTTGTTGGAAGCGCTTCAATCAAATCCCTCTCAATTATAATCCTTTGGAGGTTTGTCCCACAATATATTTTACGACCTCTTTCAGATCCTTGGTATCATCATAAACCTGGAGTTGCCTGTCTGCCCCGGAGCCTTGTTCTAACATTTGATACACGTAATTCACTTCATTGCGGCATCCCAATTCATCCACTACATCTTCTACAAAGTCGAGTAACTCAGCCATCAGAACCTTAAAGGGCACTTCCTCTTCCTTTCCAAAATCGATAAGCTTTGCTTCTATCCCCCAGCGGGCGGCACGCCATTTATTCTCATTGATAAGGACACGTCTGTACGACCTGAAGCTTTGGTTCTTCTGATGTAGCCTGTGCAATTTGGCAATGATACATTGCATCAAAGCCGCAATACAGGTAACCTCATCTACGGTCATTACCATGTCGCATACCCTGAATTCTACCGTTGGATAAAATGGATGTAAACGAATATCCCACCAGATCTTTTTCCCATTATCAATGCAATTTGTCTTTACAAGTATCTCCACAAATTTGTCGTACTCCGCAACACTGGCAAAATAAGGAGGGATCCCTGTACGCGGGAATTTATCAAAGATCTTTGAGCGGAATGATTTAAATCCGGTGTCTCTTCCTTCCCAGAAAGGGGAGTTCGTAGAAAGTGCATATAAATGTGGCAGAAAATAACGAGCCACATTCATTATCTGCAAGCCTTCTTCCCTGCTGGGGATCCCAACGTGTACGTGTAATCCAAAGATAAGGTTAGACCTGGCTACGTCTTTCATTTCCGCAATAAGCTGATCGTAGCGGGGGTTTGGCGTAATGGGCTGTTCGCTCCAAATGGAAAAAGGATGCGTCCCTGCGGCCGCTACCTTCAATCCTTCCTTCCCGGCCAAATCTATCACCTGCTGCCTTAGATAAGAAACCTCATCCCTGGCCTCATTGATATTTTCGCAGATATTAGTGCCCATCTCCACTACGGACAGGTGCATTTCTTCCTTGATCCGCTCCTTTAAGAACACTTTTCCGTCTTCTAATATTTTGGACATCTGAGATACTAAGGTATAGTTCTCACCATCCAGGATCTGGAATTCTTCTTCAATACCAAGGGTGAACTTATGCATAACGTCTGCTTTATGTTAGCTTACTTTTTCTTCTTCGGGGTGGTCTTACGAGCCGGGGCTACCTTTTTTGTGGCTGCCTTTGCTGTGGTCTTACGGGCCGGAGCAGCTTTTTTTGGAGCTGCCTTTGTTGTGGCTTTCGTTGTTGTTCTCTTTTTGGGTGTCACCTTTACAGCAGCAGCTTTAACAGCTGTCTTCTTAGCCTTGGTTTTTTTAACCTGTGCGGCCGACTTTAATGGGATCTTTGGAGTTACTGCCTTGGGCGGAGTAATCGCTTCCCTTAAGAATG
>JABDQS010000309.1 GCA_013042125.1 Eudoraea sp. | reverse complement strand
GAATTGGTCCACACAATATTCCTGAACTCACTGAATTCCTGGCATCACCGTTATCTATTAAATGCCAGGCCATCGATGTGAACAGTAAATTTGAAAAAAGTCCGGGTCTGAAGAATCCCAGAGATCTGCAGACCTTTGTAAATACATTGAAAAAAGAAAATTAATACTATTGCTATGAAAACTTATCAAGCAGACGAAAAAGGATATTACGGCGAATTTGGGGGTGCATTTATTCCGGAAATGCTCTATCCCAATACGGAAGAACTTAGACAGAATTATTTACAGATCATGGCAGATCCTTCTTTTCAGGAAGAGTTTCATCAACTTTTAAAAGACTATGTTGGCAGACCAACACCACTCTACTTTGCCAACAGGCTATCTGAAAAATACAAGACCAAGATCTATCTCAAAAGAGAGGACCTCTGCCATACAGGCGCTCACAAAGTAAACAATACTATCGGACAGATCTTAATGGCGAAGAAACTGGGTAAAAACCGGATCATTGCTGAAACAGGTGCCGGTCAGCACGGTGTTGCCACCGCTACTGTCTGCGCCCTTATGGGCATAGAATGTATAGTATATATGGGGGAAATAGATATTGCCAGGCAAGCACCCAATGTTGCCCGAATGAAGATGCTTGGAGCCGAAGTAAGACCTGCCCTTTCCGGCAGCCGGACTTTAAAAGACGCTACCAATGAAGCGATACGCGACTGGATAAATAATCCTGTGAACACCCACTATATAATTGGCTCCGTCGTGGGGCCACACCCCTACCCCGACATGGTAGCGCGTTTTCAATCGGTTATTTCTGAGGAGATCAAATGGCAGTTACGAGAAAAAGAAGGCCGGGAAAACCCGGATTATGTAGTTGCCTGTGTAGGTGGGGGCAGTAATGCCGCCGGTACATATTACCATTTTTTGGATAACGAAGATGTAGGCATTATTGCCGTTGAAGCCGCGGGTAAGGGAATACATTCCGGGGAAAGTGCAGCAACTTCCGCCTTAGGCCAGGTTGGGATCATTCACGGCAGCAAGACCTTGCTGATGCAAACCCAGGACGGTCAGATCACGGAACCTTATTCTATTTCTGCCGGACTCGACTATCCCGGAGTAGGCCCTATGCATGCTAATTTATACAGATCTGGCAGGGGAGAATTTATTTCCGTAACAGATGATGAGGCCATGACTGCCGGATTATTGGTCTCACAATTGGAAGGGATCATTCCGGCCATAGAGACCTCTCATGCCTTTGCTATTTTCGATCACAGAAAATTTGGTCCGGATGATGTGGTTGTTATCAATCTATCCGGAAGAGGTGATAAAGATCTGCAAACGTATATCGATTATTTTAAACTGTAACGCTCCTTAAAAAGCATATTAAAAGCAGTATAGAAGAATGAACAGAATTCAACAAAAACTCAAGGAAGACAAAAAGATCCTGTCAATTTATTTCACGGCGGGCTATCCCGATCTTGAAGATACAGTGCCCATTATTACTGCCCTGGAACAGGCGGGGGTAGACATGATTGAGATCGGTCTCCCATTTAGTGATCCGCTGGCAGACGGCCCCACCATACAGGCGAGTTCAACGGCCGCCTTGAGAAATGGAATGCGTACGGACATATTGTTTAAACAATTAAAGGATGTGCGCAAAGAGGTATCTATCCCCCTGGTCATAATGGGATATTTTAATCCCGTTTTGCAATATGGTGTAGAGGCTTTTTGTAAGAAATGTGAAGAAATTGGAATAGATGGTATCATTTTACCAGATCTCCCTCTCGATGTATATCAGGAAGAATACGAAGCCATCTTTAAAGCCCATGGGCTGCTCAATATATTCCTGATAACTCCACAAACCAGTGATGCTAGGATCCGGCAAATAGACCGGGGTTCAAATGGATTTATCTATATGGTGAGTTCTGCAAGTACCACTGGTGCCAAAACAGGATTTGGAGAAGAGCAAAATGATTATTTTAAGCGTATTGCCGATATGGACCTGCAAAACCCTCAGATCGTAGGTTTTGGGATAAGCAATGCGGCTACATTTCAGCAAGCCACAAGCAATGCCAAAGGGGCCATCATAGGTTCGGCCTTTATTAAAATGTTATCTGAAAAGGGCACTAAGGGAATTAACTCTTTTGTGGAATCCATAAAAACAAAAATATGAGCCTTCTGGATAACTGGAAATTGATACTCTTGCTCTGCCTTACCCTGGGCCTTGCGCCATATTTTCCTGAACCTCACCTCTGGGGCAAGCTCAAATGGATAGCAGGCGGTGCCACAGGGATGGCTTTTATTGATTGGTTCGATCTATTTCTGCACGGCACACCTTTTCTGTTATTGCTTAGAGTGATCATTATTAAATTGAGAACCCTTACACTATAGGAGTTGAGAATTGTTTACATTTATTCCATAATACACCCTTGATACCATGAAGAAACTTTTTACACTCATTACTATTTTTTGTTTTGGGATAAGTGCCTTTCCACAGGACGATATTGCTTTAAAATCACAGGTAAGACATGCCATAGATGAATTGGTCCAATTTGTTGCCTTACCGAATGATGCTCTTGAAACAGCTGATATCAATCGCAACATCAGCTGGCTGACGCAAGAATTCAACAAACGAGGTTTTAATACCTCAGTATTGCCTACTGAAGGGCAGTCCTTATTCTTTGCTGCCCTGCCAATGGAAGATGAAAAGCCTACCATTCTTTTCTATATGCATTTTGACGGGCAGTCCGTGGATCCCTCCAAATGGGATCAACCAAACCCTTATAAAGTTGTTTTGAAGGCCCCTGAAGGAGATAGTTTTACAACAAAGTCCTTTGAGGATCTAAAAGACGACATAGACTACAATTGGCGGCTTTTCGGCAGGTCAACTTCAGATGATAAAGGCCCCATAGTTATGTTCCTCAACGCCATCGATCTGTTAAAAAAGGAGAACAAGCAACTCTCCTTCAACGTGAAGGTTATTCTGGATGGAGAAGAAGAGAAAAGCAGTAAACCCCTGCCAAAAGCAGTGAAAGAATACAAGGATCTTTTAGAGGCCAATTTCCTGGTTATCGCAGACGGTCCGGTACATAGCACCAACAAACCAACGGTAGTGTATGGATGCAGGGGGATCACTTCCCTGAGTTTAACAACCTATGGACCGGAATATCCACAACACAGCGGGCACTATGGCAATTACGCTCCCAATCCGGGTTTTCAACTGGCACAACTTCTGGCGGGGATGAAAGATGCTACCGGCAAGGTAACTATCCCCGGATACTATGATGGCATCATTATAGATACGGCCACCATGGATGTCTTAAAAAGTGTGCCGGATGATGCCACAGCGATCAATCAACATCTGGCTATAAATACCCCGGATAAAGTGGGTAGCTTTTATCAGGAATCTTTACAATACCCTTCGTTAAATATAAGGGGGTTGGGATCTGCCTGGATAGGGGAGAAAGCCAGGACAATTGTTCCGGCAACGGCCACAGCAGAATTAGACCTCAGGCTGGTTCCGGAAACTAAGGGTGACAGGCTCAAGAAACTTGTAAGATCCTATATTGAGAAACAAGGCTTTTTTATCACAGATTCTATCCCCACTTTCGAGGAGCGCATGAAACATCAAAAAATTCTCACCTTACGGGAGGGTTCAGTAACCGACGCTTTCAGAACAGATCTCAACAACGAATACGGGAAATTTTTAGTGGACACAATGGAAGACACTTTCCAGGAACCGGTTGTGCAGATCCGTATCATGGGTGGCACAGTACCCATAGCTCCATTTATTAATGAACTTAATATTCCTGCCTTCATTGTCCCTATGGTAAATCCGGATAACAATCAGCACAGCCCCAACGAAAATCTAAAGATCGGGCAGATAGCTTATGGGATCAAATCGTTTTATGGAATATTAAGTACCCCGCTATAAAATACCTGTGCTAATAAATGAAAGGTAATCCTAACTTTCCGTGGTATCTATCGCGGATCTTCAGGATGGATAAAATTTGGATCATTCGGTCAGCAAAATATATATATCGTACCAGAAGAGATTCAAAGTAGAATTATTTTCAGCAGACATGTTCGTCATTTCATCAACCGACTTTTTTAGAAGTTTGCTTTTATCACCAAATTTTAATTCTGCCATATCAATTTTTTTCCGTTGAACTTACAACAGGCCTAAGTATTTCAGGACTTAAATAAGAACATTGAAGTTCCTTAAAGTGTTTTATAAAATTTTGTTTCGGTCAATAAGGCGTGTACATTATACCAAAAGACCTTTAAGGTAAAATCATTTTTAACAGAAATGTTAGTGAGTTCATTCATCGCATTCTGAACAAGGTCCTCTTTTTTACCAATTTTCAATTCCTTCATTTCCAAATACCCCATACCCCAATCATTGAAGACTCTTTTCGAAGACCAGCCTTTAGACAAAACCTCCATTTGAGTATGCCTCCTATCTATTTTTATTTTTGAATAAAGTTTTGTTACTTTTTCTTCATCTCCTTCAAGAATTTGAACAAAATATCCATTGTCAAATATTAGGCACCCTGAAATTTCATTAGTAGAATTAAAATCCTTTGCAACTTCAATAATCTTTTGTATTTCTTTTAAAGGTAGATCGGGAATAGCTTTTGATCTGTAAGTTAGTTGATATACTTTCATGCCCCTTGCCGTTAAAATAATTATACTTTTTCTTTTTTAAGCTGAGTTGCGACTTGCATTAATGTTGCCGTAAAGAGAACGAGTTACAATTTTCTCATATACTTCTTTGTGCTTAGTGTCCTGGCCTATCTTGTGCAGGGCATATTGTTGAATAACCAGTAAGGGTAGTACAATGTTTTCCCTGATCTTGATGGACTCTCTGGAAACAGCCTCATTTTCCATCAAGATCTTAAAATTGCTGATTTTGAGTAACATTTGTTTGGATAATAGATATTCCTCATTAAGGATCTTCCAAAAAGGTCCATAATCCGGATCATCTTTCATGTATGCGGTAAGTTCGAAATAGGATTTTGAAAGTGACATCATACTGTTAAGCATCAACGCCTCAAAGAAAGGTACCTCCCTGTATAGCTTTTTAATTTCTTTTAGCCTGCCTTGTTCCACAAGGGTCTGTAAGGCCGTACCAATTCCAAAATATCCAGGCACGTTTTGCTTCAGTTGACTCCATGAGCCTACAAAGGAAATGGCCCTCAGGTCGGACAATTCCAGTTTTGCCTTCTTTCCTCTTTTCCCGGGTCTGCTTCCTATATTGGCCTTGGTGTAATATTTTAAGGTACTCATGTTTTCCAGATACGGAATAAACATGGGGTGCTGTTTTAATGCATCGTATTTTGTAAAACTCAGCAGCGATAGTTCTTCTATTAATTTTCTTGATTCGGCATTTATCACATTCTCTTTGCCAAATAGATTATTAGAAAGTCCGGCTGTGAGCAGTTGTTCTGAATTATGAATAAAATGCTCCTTGGTTCCGTAGGTACTTGTAATTGTTTGCCCCTGTATGGTTAGTTGTATTTCATTGTTTGCAATATCCTTGGTCTGCGAGGCATAAAATCTGTGAGTTTTACCACCACCGCGTGCCGGTGGTCCACCTCTGCCATCAAAGAACAGTGCCTTAATTCCATGGTAAGAACAAACCCTGGACAGGGTTTCCTTGGTCTTAAAAATGGACCAATTGGCCTTGAGATAACCCCCATCTTTAGTACCATCCGAGAATCCAAGCATTATGGTTTGTTTTTGATCTCTTTGTTGAAGATGCTTTTGGTATTCCGGTAATGAGAACAAGGTGTTCATGATCTCTTCTGAACGATCCATCCCGATCATAGTTTCAAAAAGAGGCACAATGTCGAATGAGATATCCCCGGGAGCGTACCCACACCATCTAAACAGGGCGTGTACAAAAAGAACCGAAAATATGTCTTCAGAATTACTAATGATATATCTGTTACAGCCGTCTTCTCCATTCTTGGATTTAATCGCTTTTAACTGTTTAATGTTAACTATGGTATCTTTTAAGATCTCATCCTCAAAATCATCTGCCCTTAGTTGTATATTTTCCTGAAGTAAGATCCTGGTGAGTTCGGCTTCATCCAATTCTGAAAGCGTGCTCTTGATATATCCGTTCTTTTGTAGGATCTCTTCAACCAATTGAACATGTTTGCTGTGATCCTGACGAATATCCAGGGTAGCGAAATGGGTTTTAAAAATGCGAACCTTATCCATTAAATGTTCCAGGTCCTGACTGTATAATCCTTGATAGCTGTCATCGATCGTTTCTTTAATACCGGACAATGCCCCGATGATCTCTTCATAGCTTAATACCTTATCCACATTGAACATGGAAGTATACAGTTTTCCCTGCAGGAGGTTCAGTGGTTCCTGAAGCCTTTTGAATGTGAGCTTCTTACGTAGCTTTTTCAGATCATTATAATAACATTTCATGAGGGTTATCCGAAGCTCATCTGCGACGTCCTTAGTGATAGCTGCAGTTACAAACGGATTGCCATCTCTGTCTCCTCCGGGCCAAAAACCCAGTTTCAATATATTGTAATTCTCAAATTTTTCTTTTGGAATATTGGCCTGGATATAGGTGTACAATTCCCCAACGGCATCATAGTAGATATTTCTGAGGATGTAAATGATATTCTTGGCTTCTTCCAGTGGAGTTGGCTTTTTAGAGTTGATAAGAGAAGTAAGTCCTAACTGTTGTAGTACCAGATCTATATCGTTGATCTTATCATCCAGAATAAGTCGCCTTAATTCCTCAATTATATCTAATACCGAAGGCGTGTAGAACTGAGTGGGATGAGCAGTAAGGACTATTCTGGCACTAAAGGTTTCCAGTTGCCTGGAAATTGTGTTCCATTTCTTTTTCTTATCCACAAGTTGAAAATAATCCTTGATGGTTCGCGAAGTACTCAGTTCGTGTAATTTTGGAAAAGCCGCATCCTCCACGCTGTCATATAATACTACC
>JABDQS010000306.1 GCA_013042125.1 Eudoraea sp. | reverse complement strand
GGTATACCTGTTGCGATACCAGAAACCTGCTGTGGTAGAAGAAGAACATGAGGAAATGAAACCACTTCCCTTGTACAAGGCAGTACTGTTCCTGGGATTAGGGGGAGTAGGGCTATGGGCAGGATCTGAATTTCTGATCACAGGGGCTGTAGGACTAGCGACTCTTTTTCAGGTAAGCGAGCGCATAATTGGAATAACAATTGTTTCAGTGGGTACTAGTATCCCGGAGTTGGCAGCCTCCGTTATAGCGATTATAAAAAAGGAAAAAGCCATTAGTCTTGGTAATTTGATCGGATCCAATATTTTTAATATTCTGGCGGTTTTAGGAATTACTTCGCTTATAACTCCTGTTCATGTAATCGACCAGGGATTATTAACGAGTGATGTTTTCTGGATGTTAGGATTTGCATTTCTGATTCTTCCTCTCGTGTTTCTTCCTAAAGGGCTCCGGCTCGAATGGCGAGATGGGACCGTACTATTGATAGGATATGCCGCTTTTATATATCTTACCTTGGGTTAAGGAGATCATTGAATGTCTTTAAAGCAGGCTAAGAAAAAAACCGTTTCTGGGTTTCCCCAAAAACGGTTTTTGCCTGTTTTTAAATTTGCTTTTAGACTGTAACGCCTATGTTCGCAGATTTTACTGTTTTAATAATTCTACCGGCAATTTTGTATGGATCTCCGTTAGATGCAGGTCTTCTGTCTTCCAGCCATCCTTTCCATCCTTTTTCCACGGTAATAATAGGAATACGAATGGAAGCGCCTCTGTCAGAAACGCCATAGCTGAAATCCTTGATGGAAGCCGTTTCATGAAGACCGGTGAGTCTTTCATCATTAAAAGCACCATACACATCTATATGATGTTCGGCTACTGGTCTGAATGCTTCACATATTTGCTCATAGACCTCTTTGGAACCACATGTTCTCAGTGTTGTGTTTGAGAAATTGGCATGCATTCCGGAACCATTCCAATCGCCTTTAACAGGTTTTGGATGTAATTCAATATAGTAACCATATTTTTCTGTAAGCCTGTTCAACAGGTAACGGGCGATCCAAATCTCATCGCCTGCTTTTTTGGCGCCTTTAGCAAAACACTGGAACTCCCATTGTCCGGGTGCTACTTCCTGATTGATACCTTCAAAATTGATACCGGCAGCTATACAGATATCCATATGCTCTTCTACAAAATCGCGTCCCCAGGTGTATCTTCCACCTACAGAACAATAATATTTACCCTGTGGTCCTGGAAATCCACCTCGTGGGAAACCCAGAGGTAGATCAGTTTCTGTGTCCATCAGGAAATATTCCTGTTCGAATCCGAACCAGAAATCATTATCATCATCATCAATTTGCGCACGATGATTTGATGGATGAGGTGACCCATCGGCACTTAATACCTCACACATTACCAAAAATGCCTTTTTTCTTTCAGGATCCGGGTATATAGCAACAGGTTTTAGCAAGCAATCGGAGGATCCTCCTGACGCTTGTTCTGTTGAGCTCCCATCAAAAGACCATATAGGACAATCTTCCAATTTTCCACTAAAATCTGCCTCGATTTTAGTTTTACTTCTTAGTTCCTGGGTTGGCTCATGTCCATCCAACCAGATGTATTCTAATTTTGTCTTGCTCATAATCTACGGTGTTATTTTTTCATTTTTCGATCTCCAAAAATAAATTATTTTATGTACATCCATTAAAAAACAGGGGGTATTTATTAAAAAAATCGACATAATTATTAACACCCCTTTTTTTTATAGGGTTAATTATATAAAATGATAATTTTAAGGGGAATATCTATGAAATGTTTAATTTTGCCTCCAGATAAATAAACTCAATGTCAATGTCTAATATACGATTCAATGCCATCCTTCAAAGCTCTCAACATAAGGTACTGCCGGTTGTGGAAAATTCACGCAGGTCTGAGGTGTTTGGAGTGAATGTTTTTAACGCAGATCGCATGATGCAATACCTTACAAAGGATGCTTTGGGTAGCGTGAAGAATGCCATACAGACCGGATCTAAAATAGACAGAAAGATGGCAGACCAGATCGCAGAATCTATGAAGGCCTGGGCCATTTCCATGGGAGCTACCCACTATACGCATTGGTTTCAGCCTTTGACCGGTGCAACCGCTGAGAAGCACGACGCTTTTTTTGATCTACTGCCGGATGGAAAAGCCCTGGAAAAATTTGGCGGGAGCCAGTTGGTTCAACAGGAACCGGATGCATCTAGCTTTCCAAGCGGGGGAATTCGCAACACTTTTGAAGCCAGGGGATATACCGCCTGGGATCCTACCTCCCCGGCATTTATTTACGGTGCAACCCTTTGTATACCTACAGTATTTGTGTCCTATACCGGAGAAGCACTAGATAATAAAGCCCCATTGTTAAGGGCATTGCATGCAGTGGATGAAGCTGCAACTGCAGTGGCCAGATACTTCGATAAGAATGTAAACAAGGTGATCGCAACCTTGGGTTGGGAACAGGAATATTTTTTAATAGATAAGTCTGTAGCCAATTCCCGACCAGATCTTGTCCTTACCGGCAGAACTCTGGTAGGGCATGCAGCCGCCAAAGGACAACAGTTAGATGATCACTACTTTGGAGTAATACCTCTCAGAGCCCTCAATTTTATGAAGGATCTGGAATTGGAATGCACTAAGTTGGGGATCCCTGTAAAAACAAGACATAATGAAGTAGCCCCAAACCAGTTCGAACTTGCTCCCGTTTTTGAAGAGGCCAATCTGGCGGTAGATCACAACTTACTTCTAATGGATGTGATGGAAAAAGTTGCAGACCGGCATGAACTTAAAGTGCTGTTTCACGAAAAACCATTTGCAGGTATCAACGGCTCCGGAAAACATAACAACTGGTCCCTTGCCACTGATACTGGGGTAAACCTGCTAAGTCCGGGTTCTACCCCGATGAAGAACCTTCAATTCCTGACCTTTTTTGTAAATACCATAAAAGCAGTGGATACCTATGAGGAGCTTCTAAGGGCATCTATCGCTTCTGCCAGTAATGATCACAGGCTAGGTGCCAATGAAGCACCCCCTGCCATTTTCTCTATTTTCATAGGGAAACAACTTTCAAGAGTATTAGACGAATTAGAGGGAGTTTCTAAAGGAAAGCTTTCTCCGGAGGAAAAAACCGAATTAAAATTAAATGTAGTTGGAAAGATCCCAGAGATCTTGTTAGATAATACAGATAGAAATCGCACCTCACCCTTCGCTTTTACCGGGAATAAATTTGAGATGAGGGGAGTGAGATCTAAAGTGAATTATGCCAAACCAATGACCGTGCTTAATACGATCATGGCAAAGCAACTGATCGATTTTAAGAAAGAAGTGGACGCCCTTATAGATAAAAAAAGCCTGAAAAAGGATGAGGCTGTTTTTAATATACTCCGGGAGTATATAAAATCTTCTAAAAGAATTAGATTCGATGGAGATGGATATAGTGAAGCATGGGAAAAAGAGGCTGCGAAAAGAAAGCTGAGTAACAATAGAAATACCCCGGAAGCACTGAATATTCTGACTGCCAAGTCAAGTCTGGATCTCTTCAGGGATATGAACGTAATGAGTGAGGTGGAAGTACATGCCAGACAGGAAGTAGATCTGGAAAATTATATTTTACAAACACAGATCGAAGGAAGGGTATTTAATGAACTGGTTAATACACATGTTATCCCTGCAGCCATTACGTTTCAGAACAAGGTGATAGAAAATGTAAAGGGTCTTAAAGAGGTATATGGAGCCGGTTACAAGAAAATGGCTGAAGGGCAATTGGCAATACTGGAACAACTATCTACCCATTTAGGTGCCACCAAGAAAAAATCTGAGGCTATGATAGAGGCTCGCAAAAAGGCAAACGCCTCACAAGATGTCCATAAGAAGGCAGTGGCTTATTGTAATGATGTTAAGCCGTATTTTGATGATATTCGCTACCATTGTGATAAGTTGGAACAACTAGTAGATGACCAGAGCTGGCCTTTGGCAAAATACAGAGAGCTTTTATTTATCAGATAAATTGAAATCTATGCCCTTCTTGGTTACCGGGATTCTATTACATTCCACTATTTTTGCGTTAAATCATTTCCTATGAGTACGCCCATTAGTGAACGATATCATAAGCGTGGAGTTTCTGCCTCCAAGGAAGATGTACATAAAGCTATCAAGAATATTGATAAGGGACTCTACCCAAAAGCTTTTTGTAAGATAGTGCCGGACACGCTTACAAACGATGATGAGTATTGCCTGGTAATGCATGCCGATGGTGCAGGAACCAAATCCTCCCTTGCTTATATGTACTGGAAGGAAACAGGTGATCTATCTGTCTGGAAAGGGATTGCTCAGGATGCCCTGGTCATGAATTGGATGATCTTTTATGTGTGGGGGTCACTGAAAATATTTTGCTTTCCTCAACCATCGGTAGAAATAAGAACCTTATTCCCGGGGAGGTTATTGAAGCCATAATTACTGGTACCGAAGAACTGATAAAGGAAATGGCCAACTTTGGAGTAAAGATCCACTCTACCGGAGGTGAAACTGCAGACGTGGGGGATCTTGTAAGGACCATCATAGTAGATTCTACAGTTACCGCACGTGTAAAACGAGAGAAAGTAATAGACAATGCCAATATAAAGGCCGGCGATGTTATCGTAGGTTTAGCATCCTTTGGAAAAGCTACCTATGAAAAAGAATACAATGGCGGTATGGGAAGTAATGGGCTTACCTCTGCCAGACATGACGTTTTTTCTAAAATACTGGCAAAAAAATATCCTGAAAGTTATGATCCCTCCGTCCCTGAAGATCTTGTCTACTCTGGTCAGAAAGGGCTGACCGAAGATGTTCAGAATGTGCCGTTAGACGCCGGCAAATTGGTCCTTTCCCCAACACGTACGTATGCTCCGGTAGTCAAAAAGATGTTAGAAAAATACAATGCCAGTGACATCCATGGGATGGTGCACTGCAGTGGTGGCGCACAAACTAAAATTTTACACTTCCTGGATCAGTTTCATGTTATCAAGGATAATCTATTCCCAATACCTCCTTTATTCAAACTTATTCAGGAGCAATCCAAAACAGACTGGAAAGAGATGTACCAGGTATTTAATTGCGGACACCGAATGGAATTGTATGTAAATGAGCATATAGCAGCCGATCTTATAGCTATTTCTGAAAGTTTTGATATCCCTGCTCAAGTCATTGGACGGGTAGAGGCGCATCCTTCCAAAAAACTCACCATCAACAGTGAATTCGGCAGCTTTACTTACTAAAACATACGATTCTTTTTAAAGCTGCGTTCTTACATAAGAAAAACAGTGTTATGGAAAGAAAAGCATTTTTAAGAACCCTAGGGGCAGGAGCCGCGTTTGCCCTTACCTTCCCTTGTGTACAAGGATGTTCCAAGGATGATGACGGTGGTCTGCCGGTCCCAACCGGGGTTGATTTTACAATCGACTTAACTTCCAGTGAAGGAACTCAACTACAAAATAATGGCGACTTTATCCTGAAAAATGAAGTTGTCGTAGTTAAGAACCTGCAGGGCAACTTTATTGCCGCCAGCCAGATATGCAGTCATCAGCAGACAGATCAGGTTCGTTTTATAGACGACGATGGAGGTACTTTCTATTGCTCTACCCACGGTTCCCAATTCTCTCAGACAGGAACCCCGTTGAATAGCATTACAAATAATCCTCTTAAGATCTTCAACACAGAGTTGAATGGGGATATCTTACGGGTATTTGAGTAAATTCCTTTCCTATAGTTAACTTAGGGCAGCAGCATTCATCGCCATGGTCATCCATTTAGAGGAACCAATTGGTGCGGTTCCCTCTTTGACACCCTTTAATTTATTATCAGCTATTGCCCCTAAATGTTGTAAATTAGCCGCATAAGGGAAGAAAGACCATGATAGATAAATTAAATATTATAAAGCAGCGTTTTGATGAGGTTTCGGACCTTATCATCCAACCTGATATTATCACAGATCAAAAAAGGTATGTTCAACTTAACAAGGAATATAAGGACCTGAAGGTCTTGGTTGACAAAAGGGATGACTATATTGAGTTGAAGAACAATCTTGAGGAAGCGGAGGAGATACTTTCGGCAGGAGCAGATCCTGAGATGATCGAAATGGCCAAAATGCAATTAGAAGAGGCCAAATCAGCATTGCCACTACTGGAAGATGAAATTAAGTTCTTATTGATCCCGAAAGACCCGGAAGATGCCAAGGATGTAGTCATGGAGATCAGGGCAGGAACCGGGGGAGACGAGGCGAGTATATTTGCCGGAGATCTTTACAGAATGTATGCCAAATACTGCGAGTCTAAAGGCTGGAGAACAAATATCATTGACCTTAGTGAAGGAACCAGTGGAGGGTATAAAGAGATCCATTTTGAAATAACCGGTGAAGACGTATATGGCACCTTAAAATTTGAAGCAGGAGTACATCGTGTACAACGGGTGCCTCAGACTGAAACACAAGGCAGGGTTCATACCAGTGCTGCCACTGTAATGGTCTTGCCGGAGGCGGAAGACTTTGATGTGCAGGTTGATCCGAAAGATGTAAGGATCGATTTTTTCTGTTCCTCAGGACCGGGAGGCCAATCCGTGAACACCACCTATTCTGCAGTACGGTTAACACATATTCCTACGGGGATCGTGGCGCAATGCCAGGATGAAAAATCACAACACAAGAACAAAGACAAAGCATTTAAGGTACTGAGGTCTCGATTGTACGATATGGAGCTCCAAAAAAAGCAGGAAGAGGATGCCGCAAAGAGAAATTCGCAGGTAAGTAGTGGAGATCGTTCTGCCAAGATCCGAACCTACAATTATCCGCAGGGAAGGGTCACAGACCATAGAATTGGACTCACACTATACGATCTTCAGAATATCATCAATGGTGATATTCAAAAGATCATAGATGAACTAATGCTTGTAGACAATACTGAAAAATTAAAGGAAGCATCTGAAATTTTTTAATACCCTATGACCACAGAGGAGTTAGTAGCACAAATTTATCTCAAAAAATCGTTTTTGTGTATCGGCCTCGATACGGACCTTGAGAAGATACCGCCTCATCTCCTGAAAGAACCAGATCCTATATTTTCTTTTAATAAGGCTATCATTGATGCAACCCATCACCTCTGTGTTGCTTATAAACCCAATACGGCTTTTTATGAGGCATATGGCCTCAAAGGCTGGGAAGCACTTTCAAAGACCATTGAATATCTGAATGACTCATATCCGGAGATCTTTACTATCGCTGATGCAAAAAGAGGAGATATAGGGAATACAGCTACCAGATATGCAAAGGCATTTTTTGAAGCACTTAATTTTGATTCTATCACCGTGGCCCCTTATATGGGCAGAGATTCCATAGAGCCTTTTCTGGAATTTGAGAATAAGCATACCATTCTATTAGCCTTAACCTCCAATCCGGGTGCTTTTGACTTTCAAACTCAAAAAGTAAATACTACGGAATTGTATAAAAAGGTGCTGTCAACTTCTAAGGCTTATAAGAATTCTGAAAACTTGATGTTTGTTGTTGGGGCCACAAAAGCAAGCTATTTAAATGAGATAAGGGCCATTGTTCCTGATCATTTTCTCTTGGTTCCGGGCGTTGGTGCACAAGGAGGAAAGTTAGATGAGGTATGCCACTTTGGTCTGAATCAGCAGGTGGGGTTATTGATCAATTCTTCAAGAAGTATCTTATACGCTTCCGGGGGAAGAGATTTTGCCGAAAAAGCAGCAAAAGAAGCCGGTATATTACAACAAGGAATGGCTATTGAATTAGATAGAAAAAAGTTGGGATCTTAAACCAGTTCTTCTAATAATTTTTTAAGCGAACGAGCTTTGTGATCAAAAAATTCTCCCATTTGTGTTCCTGCATATTGAGTATCTGAGGCCATCGAAACAAAAGTTTCATAGTACCTTTCTACACGAGCAGTTGCATGAGAACCACTTGCAATATGAGTGGTTGCTCCAACTTTGCAATTTTGGTTTTCCATTGTAATTATCTTTTATATAAAGATACGTACGAATAGGTTCTATGGTTTTTTAGGATTAGGGAATACAGCTAAAATTGAGGTTATTTATCTAATAATTAACGTTCTGGTTGAATATACTTAACAAAGTGTGCCGTAATGCTATGAAAAGTGCTAAAAATCGATGAATGGTTTTGTATCTTATTATCCAAAATTTTAGAACTCATGAGGAAAATATTAACGGGTATCATTCTTATTTTTTCGATCACAACATTGGTAGCGCAAGATGCAACTTGTACTTGTTGTACGGAGGCCCATTCTGAATTTGATTTTTGGATAGGAAATTGGGATGTTACACTACCCAATGGGGCCAAAGCCGGTGAGAATACTATTACTAAAGAACAAGGGGGCTGTGTGATTAAAGAAAGCTGGACAAGTGCAAACGGAAATTTTACAGGGACGAGCTACAATTTCTATGATACGAATACGAAACAATGGGAACAACTTTGGTTAGATGTGGCCGGGACCATTTTAAAACTCAAAGGGGAGAGGATAGATAACCAAATGATATTGCGATCAGATCCTGCAGTGCAGGAAGATGGAACTATCCGGGTACAGCAGATATCCTATACCCTAAATGAAGATGGCAGTATTCGACAACTATGGGAAGTGTTGCAGGATGAGGTTGCAGTTAGCGTACTTTTTGACGGAATGTATAAGAAAAAAATTTGAGCTTGGACAGACGTATAGAAGTTGAGAATAATCCATAAAAAAACCGGCCACTACACCGGTTTTTTAAACTAACTAACTCAAAAATACTAACTCAAATAATACGGGTATAAATATATTTTTTTTTGGCCATTTTGAGGTAAACTTACCATTATTAGAAAGTTACCTTTGATGGACTTATCTAGCTAACGGAAATAGCATTAATTTATTGCAACTTTTATGATTCAAAAGTTGTATTTAGATGTAAATACGTTGATTATGAGATCTTTAGACCTATAGAAGATAAATCTGAAGCAAAGAAGTTTTCTTTAGTCCATGTAATATTCGGCGATCATGGCCTCCGTCTCTTCTTTTGATTTGAAGACATCAAAGGTTTTCCCTTGCGTGCGCAAAGCACCTAACGCATTTGCAAACTGAGCAGCCTTTACAGGATCATTGTAAACGGCAAAACCATAGGCCAATCCACCTGCAAACGAGTCTCCACAACCGGTTGTATCTACAACATGATCCACGTAGACAGATTTTATAAACTGCTTTTTTATTTCTTTTCCTTCCTTGGTATAGAAAACACACCCTTTGGCGTCTAAGGTTACATAAAAGAATTTTACACCTTTCTTAAGGACATATGCGGCCATCTCATCTAGGTGTTCAGTTCTTTCTTCATCATAACTCGTCATCTCTTCTGCAGAATATTCACGCTTAAACCAGCAAGCCTGTGATTCTTCAAGGTTCATTTTCAAGATATCTATGTACTTTAACCACTCATCCATATCTACCCAAAATTTCCGGTAGCGATCCCCGGTCATTCCCATTGAAGTGGTTGGGCCGTGTGCATCAAAAACAATCAATCCTTTCCTTTTCTTTTTGATAAATTTCAACGTCCTTATAGAGATCTCAAAGTCGGTTATAGGAATAAAAACATAGGCATCCATTTCCTCTATATCCTTGAGGTCCTTGGGGACTATAGGTCTCATACAGGCCGTTTGACGTTCCAAACGATTGTTCTGATCTATGAATTTTAATTCAATAACGGTCCCTCTGTCGTGTTTACTTGATACATAGGTGGTATCAATATTTGTATAAGGTTTAAAGAGCTCCAGAATATTATTATGGTCCACCTCATGAACATGAGATACAGGATATACCGTACCATCATTCCCTAATAGTTTGGAAAGGGCTATAACAGGGTGTGTCACGCAGCCATATTTTTTAATGGTTTCCCCGTGATGTGTTATAATGGTATCTCTTGGAATTGGACCAAGAACGGCTATTTTCTTCATATAAATCGGTATTCTCTGATGTAAATGGAACCTTTTTCAGATTCGATATTCAGATCTTTACATTCTTTTTGAATGTAGGAGTAATTTATGAAAAATAAATGAAGCAAAGAATAAAAACCGGAAGACAAGAGTATCTCCCTATATGTGAATGAATTAGGAAAATATCACAGTTTTGTTATTGTAAACCATTGTTTTTCTGTTCACATGGAGTTGAACAGCCCTGGAAAGAACAATTTTCTCCAGATCACGTCCTTTATCCACAAAATCATGCACTTTATGCACATGTGATACCCTGGCGGTATCTTGTTCAATTATGGGTCCGGCATCTAATTCTTCAGTAACATAATGACTGGTAGCGCCAATGATCTTAACACCCCGGTCAAAAGCCGCATGATATGGTTTTGCACCGGCAAAGGCTGGGAGAAAGGAATGGTGTATATTGATGATCTTATTCGGGTATTCCTCTATGAGTGTTGAACTAACGATCTGCATATACCTCGCCAGGACTATAAAATCTACGGAATGATCTTTCAATAGTCGTAATTGTTTTAATTCAGCCTTGGCCTTGGTCTCTTTTGTTACGGGAATATGATAAAAAGGAATATCAAACTGAGTTCCAATATATCGCAGGTCGTTGTGATTACTAACTATAAATGGGATCTCAACTTTTAATTCTCCTGAATAGTATCTGCTTAGGAGGTCGTATAAACAATGATTATACTTACTTACAAAAAGAGCCATTCTGGGTTTTTCATCCCCAAAATGCACACTCCATTCCATATTATAGGTATGGGCAATACGCTTATCAAATTGATCCTTCAGATTGGTCTCAGAATTCTGAGTATTGGCGAAATCACTTTCCAATCGCATAAAAAACACTCCGGCCTCCTTGTCTACATGTTGGTCCAGATATATGATATTGCCTCCATGCTCCTGAATGAAACTGGTTACCGTGCTTATAATGCCGGTCTGATCCGGACAATGTATTAGAAAGGTTGCTTTCACGGGTCTCTGTTTTATGTGCGCAAAATTAGCACAATTGGTACTACACTCAAATGACAGGAAGAATATTATAAAATTCTAAATGTAAATCAATATTTTTTGCATTTATCGTAAATTGCACCCTTGAAAAGGACTGTTTATTAGAAATGGAGCAAACCAAACCCTATATCCCGAAGAATAAGATCAGAATTGTAACTGCGGCATCTTTATTTGATGGTCATGATGCGGCTATCAATATAATGCGGCGTATCATTCAATCAACCGGAGTAGAAGTTATTCATTTAGGACATGATCGCTCCGTTGCGGAGGTCGTGAATTGCGCCATTCAGGAAGATGCTAATGCTATTGCCATGACCTCCTATCAGGGAGGGCATAATGAGTATTTCACCTATATGTATGATCTCCTTCAGCAACGAGGTGCAGGACATATTAAGATCTTCGGAGGTGGTGGAGGGGTTATTTTACCCAAGGAAATTGAGGTTTTAATGAACTACGGGATCACCCGTATCTATTCGCCCGATGATGGGAGAACAATGGGATTGCAGGGGATGATCAATGACCTGGTAAGGCAATCAGACTATCCTACACCCCCTTTAAAATTGCCAAAAGGAAAAAATATTACAAAGTCCTTGAAGGATAAGGATATCACTACAATAGCCCGCTTAATTAGTCTGGCGGAGAATGATCACAAATCCTTTGATAATCACTACAAGGAATTGCCCGCAAGCGATAAAAAGGTGCCGGTTTTGGGAATTACCGGAACGGGCGGAGCGGGAAAATCTAGTTTAGTGGATGAATTGGTACGCCGATTTTTATTTGATTTTCCGGAAAAGACCATAGGCCTTGTGTCTGTTGATCCATCCAAACGAAAGACAGGAGGTGCCCTCCTGGGAGATCGTATCAGAATGAACGCCATTAATAATGACAGGGTATACATGCGTTCCCTGGCAACCCGACAGTCTAATCTTGCCCTTTCCAAATATGTAGGAGATGCCTTGAGTATTCTCCAACAGGCAGAATTTGACCTTCTTATTCTTGAAACCTCGGGAATAGGACAGTCCGATACAGAGATCGTAGAGCACAGCGATTTGTCACTTTATGTGATGACACCAGAATTTGGTGCTGCCACCCAATTGGAGAAAATAGATATGTTAGATTTTGCAGACCTGGTGGCCATAAATAAGTTTGATAAGCGTGGGTCCCTGGATGCCCTCAGGGATGTTCGCAAGCAATACACACGGAACAATAATTTATGGGATTCCGATCCGGAATCTCTCCCTATTTATGGAACTATTGCCTCTCAGTTCAATGATCCCGGAATGAACAGTCTCTATAAGGCTGTTATGCAACAATTGGAGGAGAAAACCGGGGCGGAACTGCAGTCTCAATTCTCCGTAGCTATTGATGAGCCTGAGAAACGCTTTATTATTCCCCCGGCAAGAACTCGCTATCTATCTGAGATCTCTGAAGCAAATCGAGGGTATGATCAGCAAGCAGAGCTACAAAGTAGCACTGCACAAACTCTTTATGGGGTTTATAAGACCATTTTGTCTGTGGTGGCCGGTAGTGAAGCAAAAAGCAATGAGCTTAACTTGCGGTATATACTTGAGGGGGGCTTAGATGAGAAAGCCCTGATTAAGGATGTAACGGAAGAACATAAAGCCTTTCTAAAACTGCTAATCACAGAATTTAACAGGATCAAATTAAATCTCGACCCATATCACTGGCAAACCATTATTCAATGGTCATCCAAAGTGCAGCGTTACAAAGAGCCGGTTTACAAATTTAAAGTGCGCGATAAGATTTTAGAGATTGAGACCCATTCAGAGTCTTTGTCTTATACACAGATCCCAAAAGTGGTCCTGCCAAGATATCAGGCCTGGGGAGATCTTCTAAGATGGTCCCTGCAAGAGAATGTACCCGGATCTTTTCCATACACAGCCGGACTTTATCCTTTTAAGCGTACCGAGGAAGATCCTACCCGAATGTTTGCCGGAGAAGGTGGCCCCGAACGCACCAACAGACGATTCCATTATGTAAGCCTGGATATGAAGGCAAAACGACTTTCCACGGCGTTTGATTCGGTTACCCTTTATGGCCATGATCCCGGAGAACGGCCAGACATCTATGGGAAGATCGGAAATGCCGGAGTTTCTATCTGTTGCCTGGATGACGCAAAAAAACTCTATTCAGGATTTGACCTTACGGACCCTATGACCTCTGTAAGCATGACTATCAATGGTCCGGCTCCCATGTTACTGGCATTTTTCCTCAATGCGGCTATCGATCAGAATTGCGAAAAGTATATCATTGAACAAGGCCTGGAGAAACAGACGGCTAAGAAAATAAAGGAATTGTTGAAGGGCAGCAAGGATGGACAACCAACGTATTCCGGTGCTTTACCAAAAGGGAACAATGGTCTTGGTCTAATGCTTCTGGGAGTTACCGGAGATCAGGTATTGCCTGCGGATGTTTATGAGATCATCAGGAAGAAAACCTTGAAAGAGGTAAGAGGTACGGTTCAGGCTGATATTTTAAAGGAGGACCAGGCTCAGAATACCTGTATTTTCTCCACTGAATTTGCCCTGAGGCTCATGGGTGATGTACAGGAATATTTCATTGAAAATACAGTGAGGAACTTTTATTCAGTGTCTATATCGGGTTACCATATTGCAGAGGCAGGAGCCAATCCCATCACTCAATTAGCCTTTACTCTTTCCAATGGATTTACCTATGTGGAATACTATCTGAGCAGAGGAATGGATATCAATAAATTTGGGCCTAACCTTTCTTTTTTCTTCTCCAATGGGATAGATCCGGAATATGCAGTAATAGGCAGGGTAGCAAGAAAGATCTGGGCAAAAGCGATGAGGGAAAAGTACGGGGCCGATCCCAGGGCACAAATGCTAAAATATCATATACAAACCTCAGGTAGAAGTCTTCACGCACAGGAGATCGATTTTAATGATATCCGGACCACACTTCAGGCACTTTATGCTATTTATGACAATTGCAATTCTCTGCACACTAATGCATACGATGAGGCTATTACCACCCCTACGGAAGAGTCAGTAAGAAGGGCCATGGCCATACAGTTGATCATCAATAAAGAACTTGGATTAGCCAAAAATGAAAACCCTATACAGGGGTCATTTATCATTGAGGAACTGACAGACCTTGTTGAAGAAGCCGTGTTGTTAGAATTTGACCGTATCACAGAACGTGGAGGGGTCCTGGGCGCTATGGAAACCATGTATCAGCGTTCTAAGATACAGGAAGAAAGTCTGCATTATGAAACCTTAAAGCACAATGGCGAATTCCCTATCATTGGAGTTAATACATTTTTAAGTTCTAAAGGGTCACCTACAATTCTTCCCGCAGAGGTCATTAGGGCAACGGAGGAAGAAAAACAAGTACAATTAACCACCCTTCAAAGTCTTAAGGCATTACATCAGAAAAAAGCGCAGAAGGGATTGCATGAATTGCAGGAGTCTGCTGTACACAATGACAATATCTTTGAGAAACTTATGGAGGTCTCAAAATTCTGCTCCCTGGGACAGATCACCCAATCGCTCTTTGAAGTAGGGGGGCAGTATAGGCGAAACATGTAAAACAGCGCTTCCCGGTTGTTCCGAGTTTCAG
>JABDQS010000305.1 GCA_013042125.1 Eudoraea sp. | reverse complement strand
TCATGGTCTTTAACAGCATGAGCGCATCTCAGCACATAGCCAGGGCATTGAAGGCATTAAAGAAATAGCAATGACGAATTTGTATCCGCTTAAATTTCAACCCATTCTAAAAGAACGTCTATGGGGAGGCACTAAATTAGGTACGCTACTCAATAAACGCATAAGTAGTGACATCACCGGAGAAAGCTGGGAATTATCTGGGGTAGAAGGTGATGTATCAGTTGTTTCCAATGGGGCATTAAAAGGAACTTCATTGAACACCCTGATTGAGAACATGGCTGAAGAATTGTTGGGTTCCTCAGTTATAAAAAGGTTTGGTAAAGAATTTCCGATCCTGATAAAATTTATTGATGCAAAACAGGACCTGTCCATTCAACTCCACCCAAATGATGCGTTGGCTAAAGAACGTCACAATTCTTTTGGCAAGACAGAAATGTGGTACGTCATGGATGCTGAAAAGGATGCTAATCTTATTGTAGGATTTAACCAAACTGTTACCCGGGGACAGTATGTACGGAGTTTAGAGAACAATACGCTACTGGACTATATGAACTATGAAAAAGTGGAGTCCGGAGATACTTTCTTTATAAATACAGGGAAGATACATGCTATAGGCGCGGGTGTTCTGCTAGCCGAAATTCAACAAACTTCTGATGTAACCTATCGCGTTTTTGATTTTAACAGACGTGATAAGGAAGGGAACTTAAGGGAGTTGCATACAGATCTGGCACTTGAAGCCATTGACTTTGATCAGAAAGATGATTTTAAGGTATCGTATAAAAAAAAGAAAGATACCGTTAACCCGATGGTTGCCTGTCCTTATTTTAACACCAACTTTCTTCACCTGGAAAGCGATCTTATCATGGATACAACCCAGAGAGACTCTTTCACAATCTTCATGTGTGTGGAAGGAGAGGCTCGGATTGGCAATGAGCATGGAGATACCAGCGTCCAAAAAGGAGAGACGGTTCTCCTGCCCGCAAGTTCAAATTCAATAGTCCTGAAAACAGGAAGTTGCAAGCTTCTTGAGATCACACTTTAAAAGAAAAACGGCTTTTTTCTTTATAGAGGCGAACTAAAGGTTATTTTTGCCCAAAAACAGGTAAGATGGCAAACATACGCGACTTAAAGAAAGATATCAACTACGTACTTGGGGACATTATTGAAGCTGTCTATATTATAGAAGAATCAAACAAAACTACAGGTTCCAAAGAAGGAAATGCCATCATTGATCAGGCTATCGTTACTTTTGATGACCTGATCGCCAAGGTCAACAAAAGAGATGTTGAGAATAGAAAAGCTCATCTTAAGGCAGTTCGTAAGGAACTGGAAAAAGAAGCTACTTCCTTAATAAAAAAGCTTAATAAACTGGGATAGGACGCCACTAGTTCTCCCGAACTTCGTCCAGGTGTTTTTTTAATGCCTGTCCATAGATACCATTGACTACCTCAGGTGACAGGGAATTATAGATAGAATCTAAATAAGTAATGTTGGCATCGGCCACTTCGGTTACGGCAATATAGGGCGCTATATGCGATTTCGTATTACTCAGTGCAAAATTGAGTGCGTAAAGATAGCTTCTGCGTAAATTCTTCTCGTAGGCTTGCTTAAGTGAATCAAAAGCCAGGGGGTCATTGATCACATCAGGATCAGTGGAAGCCTGTACCTGTTCCAGGTTCTGAGTATTGAAACGACTCATAACCTTGCGATATTCCTCCAATTTTTTTTGAGTGTCTGAGCCTTCAATGACCGCTTTGTTCTCAAAGGCATTCCAGGTTGTTTGAATAGATATGATGCCGGGTTCACCAAAAAAAGTGATCCGATCATTCATTTCATTATTATCCTCTTTTTTAAGATATAAATAGAAGATCTGAGGACTATCCATCGTAGTGGTAAACTCAAAGTTACCGTCACCTTTCACTTCCAGAGAGTCTAAAGTAACTAAAGTAGTGTCTGACACCTTTTGTAGATAAAGAACGCCTTTTTTTAGTCCTTTAACAGATCCGGTAACCAACATATTATTTTCGGGATCATCTGCACAGGCAGTGAATAAGAAGACAAAAAGGAGGAAGATTGAAAGTTGCTTCATGCCATGTATATTTTCGCGCAAATATCTGCAAACTTAATCGTTATTCTAAACTTTAGAGGCAATTTCCATCAGCAGCCCGCAGATATAAGCACCGGCAGTACCTACTACGTAACCCAGCACAGCCAATAAGATCCCTACGGAGGTTAGAGAAGGGTGAAACTCGGCGGCAACTATAGGTGCAGATGCTGCCCCGCCTACATTAGCCTGACTCCCAACGGCCAGAAAGAAAAAGGGAGCCTTTATGAGCTTGGCCACGAGGATAAGCAAACCGGCATGGATGGAGATCCAAATTAGGCCAATTAGGATAAGTCCGGGATTCTCAAGTACTTTCCCGAGGTCCATTTTCATGCCTATGGTTGCCACGAGGATATAGATAAACAAACCTCCAATCTTACTGGCTCCTGCACCTTCATAAAGTTTTGCTTTGGTAAACGACAATAAAATTCCTACTGTGGTAGCAAAAACAACCATCCACAAAAACTCTGATCCCAGGGAAGACAAGGCTTTCTCTTTATTGCGGACTACCTCAAAATTAGATTGTAGAAAGTCGGTGAAATGAAAGCCGAGAAAATGCGCAAGTCCAACTCCGGCAAATGCCAGACAAGTAAGGATAATATAATCTTTTAAGGTAGGTATTCTCGCTATTTTGGCAGAATAGGCCGTAACCTTTGCTCTGAGGTTGTCTATTGAACTAGTATCGGCCTTAAGCCATCGATCAATTTTTTCTGTTTTGCCAATTCCAAGTAGTATAATGGCCATCCAGATATTGGCCACGACTATATCGATAAGGATCATCCCCCCAAAGTAGGCCGGATTGTACTGAAAAACCTCCAGCATGGCAGCCTGGTTAGCACCTCCACCGATCCAGCTTCCCGCAATCGTTGCCAGGCCCCTCCAAACGGCATCAAAACCTGCTCCACCAACAGTTTCGGGGGAGAAAATGGAAACGATCAGAATTGCAATAGGTCCGCCAATTACAATACCAACAGTCCCCGTAAAAAACATGATCAGGGCTTTTGATCCAAGGTTGAGAATCGCCTTAAGATCTATACT
>JABDQS010000304.1 GCA_013042125.1 Eudoraea sp. | reverse complement strand
GCCAAAACCTTCGAGCTCGTGTACACTAACTTCTTTGTGGATCTCTAATTTCTGCTGTCCGTTTAATGAGAGAAGTATGCCTCTGAAATGAAGGGTGTCATTTTCAATTGTGGCCAAGGCACCTATGGGTGCTGTGCATCCGCCTTCCAGCGTACGCAGAAAGTCGCGCTCCACCTTAGTACAAATTTCGGTAACGGCATCATTTAATTCAGCGAGCGCTTTTTTACAGAGCTCATTTTTATTGAGTGTAACCACCATCATGGCGCCCTGTGCAGGTGCCGGGATCATCCATTCTAATGAGGTATACTTTTCAGGTAACAAGCCAATTCTTTCCAGACCGGCTGCGGCAAAAATTGCCGCATTCCAGCGATTCGTCCTTAATTTCTCTAAACGGGTATTTACATTGCCTCTCAGATCTGTGATCTCATGGAGAGGATATCTATGTAACCACTGAGCCTTCCTTCTCAGACTTCCTGTAGCAACAAGGCCTTCCTCATTCAGAAAATTGAGGCCCTTGTGTACCAAAATATCCTTGGGATCTCCTCTTTCCAGAACAGCGGCTTGAACTATTCCTTTCGGAAGCAGGGTGGGGACATCCTTCATAGAATGTACGGCCAGATCTATCTCCCCTTTGAGCAGGGCTACATCCAGCGTTTTTGTAAAAATTCCTGTAATTCCCAATTCATACAGGGGCTGATCTAACAGTAGGTCACCGGTTGCTTTTACCGGAAGCAGTTGACAAGTATGCCCAAGTTCTTCCAGTTTGTTCTTTACAGTGGTTGCTTGCCACATAGCCAGTTCGCTATCGCGTGTCCCTATCCTGATGTATTTGTTCATGGTTTCTCAACTTCTAATTGAAAAACCCTTTGGATAAGCTCCAGACTATCTTCGGAATCTACCCTGGTATCTTTTAAATGATTGGCGAACTGTTTGGTTATCTTCTGTATGATCCTATCGGAAATAATATCTGCCTGTTCTGTATTAAAGTCGGATAATTTTTTAGACTGAAAGTTGATCTCCTCTTCCTTCATAGTCTTTAATTTCTTTTTCAAGGCTTTGATCACGGGGGCAAATTTTCTGGTTTCCAGCCATTTAATAAAGTCTTTCCGAACCTCATCTATGATCCTTTCTGCCTCTGGAATATCCTGTTTTCTTCGTTCCAGGGTCTCGTCTGTGCGTTGTGAAAGATGATCCAAATGCACCAGTGTAACTCCGGGCACTTCCAATACATTATCTGCTACATTCTTAGGGATGGAAAGATCCAGAATTAAAAGTGATTTTTTAAGATGCAAGAGCGCTTTTGATATGGTAGGAGATTGTGCTCCTGTAGCCACAATTAGGACGTCTGCCTGTCTGATCTCTGTTTGAAGATCCCCGTAATCCTTTACTAACAGGTTGAACTTGCCGCCTATTTTTAGGGCCTTATTTTTGGTCCGGTTTATCAGTGTGATATGAGAGTTCCGGGTGTGTTTCAATAGGTTTTCGCAGGTGTTTCTTCCTATTTTCCCGGTTCCAAAAAGTAATATGTCTTTTTCGGAGATATTCGGCACTTCCTGCAGGATGTATTGTACGGAAGCAAAGGCCACTGAAGTAGCACCACTAGACAGTTCTGTCTCATTCTTGATCCGTTTACTTGCCTGTAGGATTGTGTTGCACAGACGTTCCAGGAACGGGTTGGCCAGACCACTTTTTTTGGAGCGGGCAAAACCTTTCTTTATTTGACTGATGATCTCAAAATCGCCAAGGATCTGACTATCCAGACCTGTCCCTACACGGAACAGATGATCAATGGCCTCATAATTTTTGTATACATAGCCAACTTCCTGAAATTCTTCAACACTGCCATTAGAATGGTCACAGAGAAGTTTTATCAATTGAAAGGGATGTTGTGCAAAACCGTGAAGTTCTGTACGGTTGCAGGTAGCTGTGATCAGAAGTCCGTCTATCCCTAGTTCCTTAGCCTGAGAAAGAATAGCCCCTTCAGCTTGTTCATCCAAACTAAATTTTCCCCGAAGAATGGCATCAGCCTTTACATAGCTCAACCCAATGGTATAGAACGAATTATGTCTCGAAATATGATAGTTCTTCATTTGCAATCTTCAGCAGGGCAAAAATAATGGCATCTGCCAATCAAAAATAACGCTAGCGGTACTTTAAGTATCGTTATAAGTTTTTTTGATGATTCTTTTGGTATAAAAGCCTTGAAATCGAGTATTTTTGTTGCTGACACTAAGGTATAATAGAGAAATTCTTTGAAAGAATTTCGAATGAAGACATTAAAAGTCTACGAATGAATGATAAAAATATCGCTGAAGGTTCCTTACAGGAGATCTTTGTAGAACCCGGTTTTTATGTGCTGAAGTTTCAGAATGAAACTGCTCAAATTCAGCAGTTTAGCCGAAAGATTGATCGTTCTTTCATACAGTTCCATTTTTGCATGAAGGGAAGGGCCAAGTTTGTTTTTAATCAGGGTACCTATGCGCTAGACGTGCCTGAGGAACAGTCCTTATTGCTGTATAACACTCAGGTAGATCTTCCGTTGAATGCAGAAGTACAGCCCAATACATGGATGTTATCCCTGGTAATGAGCATTCAAAAATTTCACTCTTTATTCTCGCAACAGGCGGAGCACATACCATTTCTAAGTAAGGAGTTTGAGGATAAGAAATACTACACCCAGGAACTGATCACCCCCCCAATTGCTGTAGTGTTGAGTCAGCTTATGAACTATAACGTACATCCCACTATCATGGATCTGTATGTAACAGGAAAGGTCTATGAGCTCATCGCCCTTTACTTTAACAAGACAGATAATTTGGCTTTAGAGCAGTGTCCTTTTTTGGTGGACGAAGAAAATGTGAAACGCATAAGGAAGGCAAAGGATATTATATTACAGCGTATGACAGAACCGCCTACCTTACCGGAATTGGCTGATGAAATAGGGTTGAGTTTAAAAAAATTAAAGGAAGGTTTTAAGCAGATCTATGGTGACTCTGTCTATAGTTTTTTATTCGATTATAAAATGGAGTACGCCAGGAAAATGCTGGAATCTAATCAGTACAATGTTAATGAGGTTGGCCATAAAGTAGGCTATAGTACTTCCAGTCATTTTATAACGGCCTTTAAAAAGAAATATGGGACCACACCCAAAAAATACCTGATGTCTCAGGTGCTGTAGCATAGGGAATGGCGGGTTCTTCCAAATTGGCATCCCATTTTTAATTTTGAGTCAAATTGTCGATATTTAATGTACAGCCAATTAAAACAAACAGGGTATGAACCTAAACCAAGTGACCGTCCCAACGAAGGACCTGATCAGGTCTATTGGGTTCTATGAAAAAATAGGTTTGAAGCTGATCATAAAAGCCGTCCCAACATATGCCCGGTTTGAATGCCCTGAGGGAGACGCTACTTTTTCTATTCACTATGTTGAGGAGTTACCAAAAGGAAATGGTATAATGGTATATTTTGAGTGCCAAAATCTAGACGCCTATGTGGAAGAATTGTTAGAAAAAGGGATAACCTTTGACGAGCTGCCTAACGATAAAAGATGGATATGGCGGGAGGCCCGGTTAAAAGATCCGGATCAAAATCAGTTAATTCTCTACTACGCAGGCAAGAATAGGAAAAATCCGCCCTGGAGGATTGTTTAAGGCTGTTGCAAGGGTCTGGCAATGATAATACCTGTATTTTTATTTATTTTTTTGAGATAATCTATGAGTGGTAGCTCTGAGATCTCTACCGCCCCGGAGGTTGAGGCGTGCAGCAGATGTAAACGACCATCATTTACTCTAATTGCAAAGCCCGTGTGGGTAACATCCAGCCCTTCAATTGAGGTGGCCAAAGCAATAATATCTCCGGATTGGATCTGATCCTCATTCACAGCCAGCATTTCCTGATTTAAAATACAAAGGGGATTCATTTGTAATTTCCTCTCAGTTTCCAATATCTCTTTAAATGATTTCTCATCTTTCAAAAAGGGATATAGGTTGCGATGATCACTCATAAAATTGAGCTTTTTGTCTATTTCTGTGCCTCCCAAAGAAGCCGTGATATTTTGTACCAGGCCTTTTTCTTCATTATCTGAGATCCATTCCGTGAAGTAATGAAGGCGAGATCCATAGCCATTAAGTTTCCCGTCTCTGTATCGTATCTTTTCTAGCGTACTGACAAAAGAATCAAAACCTGCTTCCGTTATATCCTTGATCAATCCAAAAGCCAGCACGTTTTCAACAAAAGTGGTGCAGTCTAACCCTTGCAGCGTAATAACCAGAGACTCCATTTTCCCAATTTCCAAAGTTTTGGCTTCATAAGGTGTGCCTATAAAGGTTTTGCCAATTTCAACTAGTTCTTCACCAAATATCTCATTTTCTATAGCCTCTACTTCCCTGATCTTTGCAAGCACCGCTTCTTTATTTTCGGGAGAACAAGTTATGTATTGCGCCCAAATTGAACAGCTGTAAAATAAACTAAAAAGTAAAATAAAGTATGTTTTCATATACTGAAATGAGATTTAAAAGTACAATGAAAAACTGAAAAAAGAGGTTTTAAGAAGAGATACAGCCTTTGCATTTCTGTGGTTTGGGAATAATTAAATACAGAAACTGAAAATGAATAATACAGAAATCAGGCGCCAAGTAATGGGAGGTGTTTTACTTTGTGATAGGTCAGGGCGAGGGATATGCAGTGTGTTAATTCCTTTTCAGGTAAGGCATGGCCCAAGGCAAAAACAATGGCCCTGTCACCTTCAAAAGTAAAGATGTTTTTATAGAGTTGCTTAAACGTAGGTACTAAACGGGAAGTACATTTAAAATAGAGGGCATACTGCCCGGGATTCTTCGTTTTCCAATCCATACGTACCGTACTTCCGTATTTGGTGAGAAAACTTGGCTCTCCCCATTTCAGAGTTTCTTCAAGTTGCTCTAATCCGTCAATTTCTGAGGCTGTTGTTAATACTAATTCTCTAAGTTGCATCATCTTATTCCTTACCGATGCGGGGTAGTTGTCAAATACAACTTTTACTCTTGGATCACTTTTTAACTGCATAATATCAAATCCGGGGTTTTTAAGAGATCGATAAGTTCTTTGGTTTCAAATGCTTTCATAGGATCATTGGTTGGTGTAAATGATGTGGGTCCTGTGATGCGCCGTCGTATTTCTGATCATTCTTAGAATAGATCTGTGAACCCCGGGAGATAATGTTCGCATATATTTTTCCTGGGCGAGTAACAGTATCTCATTGGCCAGATCAGGATGTTCAAAGGCAGTTTTATTGATAAATTTAAATGCGGTATATCTAACGGATGGTTTCTTCCCTGGTTGTTCCCATAAGGAGACGCATATATCAAATAAATAGCCTTCCTGTTCTTCATTCAAGTTCATTTCTAGGAGGATCTTTAGTAACTCCCTTTGATGCCCGTCTGATCTGCCTCCTATACAATCAATTATTTTACTGATATGCTTTTGTACCCGGGGATCATTTTTAGAAATACAGCTCCATAAAAGCCATGCGGCCCTCCAGGAATAAGGCTGTTTATCTATAATGGCCAATGCAAGGGCTTCTTCAAAATATTCAGGATGAGCCTTCATAAACGAGATCATCTCGTTTTTATAATAATGCGTCAAAGCATATTCTAAACTGGTCTCCTTAGACATAGATCAAGTATATTTTGAGACATTTTGTTTTACTAGTTATTTTTTACATGAGTGACACTTTCTCCTTCATTTTTTATGATCACCCTTGTATGCGGCAGACTTTCCGGATAGTTTTCCTGCAGGAATATTATCAATTTCTCCCTTACAAAGATCTTTAGATTCCAGGCAGTGGAGGCATCTTTGGCACTCATAAGGGCGCGGATCTCAACATTTGTATCCGTTGTGTTGGTCACCTGCAAATTTTGAGCCTCACCATCCCAGAGATCTGTACTTTTCAGGATCTTTGCTAATTCATTCCTGATGGCTTCAAATGGAACTTTATAGTCCGTGTATAAATAGACGGTGCCAAGAATATTCGCCGTGGTCTTGGTCCAATTCTCAAATGGTTTTTCAATAAAATAGGTGGTAGGTACTACCAGCCGTCTTTTATCCCATATGGCAATAACGACATAGGTAAGTGTGATTTGTTCTATCCTTCCCCATTCACCTTCTACCACTACCACATCATCTATTTTTATGGGTTGAGCAAAGGCTATTAGTATTCCGGCGAGAATTGCCCCGATCATCTTCTGAGCCGAAAATCCGATAATGATCCCGGCCACACCGGCAGAGGCAAAGATGCTGATCCCAATTTCACGGATCTCCTCAAAGCTCATAAGGGCTATTCCAAGAGCAAAGATGGTCACTATAAAGATGAATATGCGTTCTAAAATTGTGAATTGCGTGTAAATTTTACGGGCCCTAAGATTGTCCTCAGAGCTCACATCGTACTTCATGACGACGAATTGTTTTATGATCTTAATGATCATAATCAACAACCAGGCGAAGGAAAATATAAAGAGAAGTGTGCTGGCTTTTTTAAACCAGGAGAAATAGTTCTCCAGCCCCAATAGATCCGTCAGGGACTGCATGCGTAACAGAAATGAGAACAGGATAAAAAACAGAGGAAGGGAGATCTTTTTAACCGAATCTGGTGGTAAAAGATATTTGGGATTTTTGCCTAGTTTTCGAAGGATACGAATAACGATGAAATAGACCAGGATCAGGATAAAAAACCCGACAAATAAATATATCAATGATTGATTGGATGGGATCTTTAAGAATTCTTCTAACATTAATTTGATTAGGTTTTGCTGTTATTTAAAGGAAAATACGGAAGATTAATCGTATTTCCACATAAAATTAGCATTCTCTATATGCCCATAAATAAAGTATTTGAGAGGCGTAGCCAAATGTTGGCAGACATATAGTATTTTTGAAGCCTAAAAAAAAGGGTTTTGAAAGGAGTTTTATTAGTAAATCTGGGATCCCCGGACAGTCCAACCGCTAAGGATGTAAGGCCATATTTGGATGAATTTTTAATGGACGAACGCGTTATCGATGTCCCTAAGATCCTGCGGAACATTCTCGTAAGAGGAATCATCTTACAAACGCGACCTAAAAAATCGGCCAGGGCCTATAAAAAAATATGGTGGGAGGAGGGTTCTCCACTAATCGTGATCTCAGAAAGATTTGCCAAAAAAGTGCGTCTGCAATCAGACATACCCGTAGCGCTTGGAATGCGCTACGGTAGCATGACCATTAAGAATGCACTGCAGGAACTTAAAGATCAAGGAGTAGATGAGGTACTTTTAGTTCCTTTGTATCCCCACTATGCCATGTCTTCTTATGAGACCGTAGTGGTAAAGGTATTGGAAGAACAGCAACAGTATTTTTCGGAAATGCAGGTGACCACTTTGCCAGCTTTTTACAAAAGTCCGGATTATATCAAAGTACTTGCAGACAGCATTGCAGAAGGATTAAAAGATTTTGAGTACGATCATGTACTTTTTTCCTACCACGGTATCCCGGAACGTCATATCCGTAAATCGGATCCTACTCGTTTTCATTGTAAAATAGATGGCAGTTGCTGTAAGATCAATTCAGTGGCCCATAACACATGCTACAGACATCAGTGCTATGAAACTACAGAACTGGTAAAGGCCGCCCTACAGCTTCCTGAGAACAAAGTGAGCACTTCCTTCCAATCAAGATTGGCAGGAGATCCGTGGTTAAAACCCTACACCGATTATGAATTTGAACGTCTCGCAAAGGAAGGTAAAAAGAGACTTGCAGTTATCACCCCGGCATTTGTTAGTGACTGTTTGGAAACGCTGGAAGAAATTGCAATGGAAGGAAAAGAACAATTTGAAGAAGCAGGAGGAGAAGATTACAAACACATTTCCTGCCTGAATGATAATGATGCATGGGTGTCCTTAATGGCCTCATGGATCCGTGATTGGGAAACATTACAGCTGCTTCCAGTCTAATGGCAAAGGTCTCCTCAGATCAACTCGGTACAGAATCTATTGGGAGACTCCTGGTAAGGCAAGCGGTTCCTGCATCTATCGGCATTTTAGTGATGTCGCTCAACATTTTAGTAGACACTATTTTTGTAGGTAACTGGATAGGTTCCATTGCCATTGCCGCCATTAATGTAGTCTTGCCAGTCTCCTTTTTTATTGCGGCCCTGGGAATGGCCATCGGGATAGGAGGGAGCAGTATAATTTCGCGGGCTTTGGGGGCAGACCACCCCGAGAAGGCACTAAAAACTTTTGGGAATCAGATCACCTTAACCCTGTTGGTAACTATCACGATGGTAGCCCTTGGGTTGTATTATGCCGATGGCCTGATACCCGCATTTGGTGGGAAAGGAGGCATTTTTAAACCGGCCAAGATCTATTATACTATTGTACTATACGGCGTTCCTTTTCTGGCCTTGTGTATGATGGGAAACACCGTCATCCGTGCTGAAGGAAAGCCCAAATTTGCCATGATCGCCATGATAATTCCTTCAGTTGGAAACCTGGTCATGGATTACATTTTTATCTATGTATTCGACTGGGGAATGGAGGGAGCAGCATGGGCCACTACAGGAGGATACCTACTTTGTTTTGGTTATATCTTATACTTTTTCCTTTCAAAGAACTCTGAATTAAAGATTGGATTATCAGATTTTGGTCTTCACCTGCCTATTTTAAAAGAGATAGGATCACTGGGTTTTGTGACACTCTCGAGGCAGGCAGTAACCAGCGTTACCTATCTCCTGATGAACAATATATTGTTTGATCTCGGAGGAGAATCCATGGTAGCTGTTTATGCCATAATTGGAAGAACTCTGATGTTTGCTCTATTCCCGGTATTTGGGGTCACACAAGGCTTCTTGCCCATTGCCGGCTACAACTATGGTGCGCGGAAATATGCGAGAGTACGGGAAAGCATAAACACGGCCATTGCCTATGCCGCCATTGTGGCCACCGTAGTTTTTGTAGGACTTATGATCTTTCCGGCAGAGATCACCGGTTGGTTTCTGAGTGACAGGACAGATATGTCTGCTGCGGAAATTGCCAGTAACATTTTTGTTTTGGAAAACACGCCCTCTGCCATGAGATGGGTTTTTGCGGCAACCCCTATTATTGCCATACAGCTTATTGGAGCAGCCTACTTTCAGGCCGTGGGGAAGGCAATTCCAGCCCTATTACTTACCCTTACACGCCAGGGATTCTTCTTTATTCCCTTGATCCTTATTCTGCCAAATTATTTAGGGGAACTGGGCGTGTG
>JABDQS010000299.1 GCA_013042125.1 Eudoraea sp. | reverse complement strand
CACATGGGCTGGTCATGGTCCTGGAGCCACTTAATTTCAGGAACCATCCGGGCTTGTTTTTAACTGAAAGCCCGCAAGCCTATGAGATCTGTAAAGCAGTGGCATCCCCCTCCTGTAAAATTTTATTCGACATCTACCATCAGCAGATACAGGAAGGCAATCTAATTCCCAACATAGAAGCTTGCTGGGAAGAGATCGCCTATTTTCAAATAGGAGATAATCCCGGAAGAAACGAGCCTACCACCGGCGAAATTAATTACCAAAATGTCCTGAAATTTATCCATGCCAAAGGCTTTACAGGGATCCTTGGAATGGAACACGGCAATTCCGTACCCGGAATTTCAGGAGAAAAAGCTGTGATCAATGCATATAAAGACATTGATCCAAAGGTGGAATAGGGTTTAAAAGGTATTTGCCTGTTTTACGGCCTTTAACACAAACTAGACGATAAGTATGCTCAGATCTGTATGTCCAAAATTACCGATGCGCAATAAGAAAGTGACCTATGATTACTACACTGGCAAACTGGGATTTAAGGTGGTAGGAAACGCCGAATATGATGATTATTTGATGCTTGAAAAAGAACAAATTGAAATCCACTTTTTTAAGTTTGAAGAACTTAAACCAAAGGAAAACTACGGGCAGGTGTATATACGTACTGATAATATTGATCTCCTTTATAAGTCGTTTCTGGAAAACGATGTGAGCATTCATCCCAATGGACATTTAGAAGAAAAGCCCTGGGGGCAAAAAGAGTTTTCAATACTAGATCCGGATATAAACTTACTTACATTCGGTCAACGTATATAATTTTAGAGCTTCCTAATATTTGCCATATTTTGAACAACATGATCCAAATTCAACGAAATCTGCGTATATATAAAAAGTATTCAGTTAGTGGTTATGGATTATTATGTCTTATTTCTTCTTTGCTATATCGCCCTCATGGTGATCTCGCACATGGCCCTAAAGCCACACTTCGATAAATAAACACATCTCTTTCGCTTCATTCACAAAAAAACACCCCGGACATACGCTATTATTGGGGATCAGCGCTTCCGAGGCATCTTTTAATAAACACTAGTCTTTACCTAAGACATAAGTTGGTTTCGTTCATTTCACTTTCGCTGTGCTATATTTTATGAACCGCACATCAGACAATCGTCATCCGCTTCACCGGCTTTAGCCTGTGCTATCAATGCTTTCATCTCCTCAGCCGACATTGGTGTTACCTCTGATTCTTCTTTTGGTTGTACAGAGGATGTTTGCACTTGTATTACTTCTGCCGCCTTTGGATCTGGCGGGGTTGCCGCGATGACCTCAGCTTCAGCAGCAACGCTGACCGGAACTTCTTTTTTCTTTGTATTATCCAACGTAAATTTAATGGCATCGACAGCCGCCTTCGTCCTCAGATAGTACATACCTGTTTTTAAGCCGCTTTTCCAGGCGTAGAAATGCATTGAAGTTAGTTTGGAGTAATTCGCATTCTCCATGAACAAGTTCAACGACTGACTTTGGTCTATAAAATATCCTCGCTGTCTGGACATGTCAATGATGTCTTTCATACTCAATTCCCATACTGTTTTGTACAGCTCCTTAATATCTTCAGGAATGCCATCTATATGCTGTACAGAACCGTTAGCTCGCATCAATTCTTGCTTTAAATTCTCATTCCACAAGCCTAATTCAACAAGGTCTTCCAGGAGGTGTTTGTTTACCACTATGAATTCTCCGGAGAGTACTCTTCTCGTATATATGTTGGATGTATACGGTTCAAAACACTCGTTATTGCCAAGGATCTGAGAAGTAGAAGCAGTAGGCATGGGTGCTACTAAAAGTGAATTTCTAACTCCGTGTTTTTTAACGTTCTTACGAAGTTTATCCCAGTCCCAGCGACCAGATAGTTCCTCGTCCTTAATTCCCCAGAGGTTGTGTTGGAACTTCCCTTCAGAAATAGGTGATCCTTTATAGGTAGAATAGGGCCCTTCTTCTTTTGATGCTTCCATAGAAGCAGTTACCGCCGCGAAGTAAAGTGTTTCAAATATCTCCTGATTGAGTTTTCTTGCCTCATCACTGGTAAAAGGAAGTCTAAGCAAAATAAAAGTATCCGCTAATCCCTGTACTCCCAAACCTATTGGCCTGTGACGCATGTTAGAATTTTCTGCTTCCTTGATAGGATAATAGTTGCGATCTATGACCTTGTTCAGGTTTTTCGTTACCCTCTTGGTAACACGGAATAGTTCTTTGTGATCAAAGCTACCATTCTTAATAAACATCGGTAGGGCAATAGAAGCCAGGTTACAAACTGCCACTTCATCCGGGGAAGTGTATTCAATGATCTCCGTACATAAGTTAGAAGACCTGATAGTCCCAAGAT
>JABDQS010000295.1 GCA_013042125.1 Eudoraea sp. | reverse complement strand
GTGGGAGACAAAATAGGTCGAACATCGTATCCCTTCTCCTGTATTGTAGTAGCGATCTTCTTTACCCTCGTATTGCCTGGAACAATACAGGAATGAATGGCAGAACTACTTGGAATGAAGGACGTATCTAGCTTTAAATCATTTGCCTCATGGATGAAGGTCATGATATTTTTTTTTAATCTCATCTTTCGTTCTTTTACTTCAGTGGTTTCCATCGATCGGAAAACAGTAAGGATAGAGGCAACGGACATAGGTGGCAAGGCTGTTGTGTAAATAAAGCTTCTGGCAAAATTAATGAGATATGATTTTAAATGGGTGCTCCCCAGAATAGCCGATCCCTGTACGCCCATGGCTTTACCAAAGGTTACTATTCGTGCAAATAAGACCGCGTCTCTATATTCTTTCGTGCTATGATTCCCAATGCTATTATCTATACCTTGTATGGCGTGGGCCTCATCCAGGATCAACTTACAATCATGCTCCTTACAAAGGACCATGAGTCTTCCCAGGTCTGGATGATCTCCATCCATAGAAAAGACAGCTTCTGTTACAACATAGCATTCAGTATCTGCGTCTCTATCCTTTCCAACTCTTTGCAGGATTTCGGCCAGATCATCCAGATCATTGTGTTTAAATTTCAGACTCTTAGCTGTTCCCATGCGGATCCCATCGCGTATGCTGGCGTGGATATATTCATCAAAGACCACCACATCTGTCCGTTGAGGCACAGATGAAAAGAATCCGAGGTTTGCATCATAGCCCGAATTGAATATCAGGGCAGCATCTGCTTTGTAATACTCTGCAACACGTTGTTCGGTTTCCTCATATAAGGCACTACTCCCGGAAAGAAGTCTGGAGCCCGTAGATCCATTTTGGATGATCCCACGGTTTAATAACAGTTTATGTGCGCCGTGAAAGATCATCTCTTCTCCTGCCATTCCGAGATAGTCATTAGAGACAAAATCGGCCTTATCCGAAACTGTTGGTAACTGACGAAGTGCATTCTTAGCATTTCGTTCCTTTAGTTTTTTATCTAATTTTTTTGGGAGGCCTGTCATGCCACAAATGTAGCATTTACAACAATAAATGTTATCTTACTTTATAGAAACGGATCCCAAAAAACTGTTGAGCATGGCCATTGAGTATACCCGTGTCAGTAATAAGGAAGAACTGGAAGAAATACTTCTACTCCAGAAAAAGAATCTTCGTAGTCAATTAGCAAAAGACGAGATCGAAACCGAAGGTTTTGTAACCATTTCACATACTGCAGATCTGTTGGCAAGAATGCATGAGGTATGTCCTCATATCATTGCTAAGGATAGCGGTAGGGTTGTTGGGTATGCACTCTGTATGCATCCCGACTTTTCCAATGAGATCCCGATACTCTTATCCATGTTACAACAATTGAAGGAAATACTGCCTCATGAGAATTCTTTTATCATTATGGGACAGATCTGTATAGATAAACCATATAGAGGACAGGGGGTTTTCAGAGGATTGTACAAGGCAATGAAAAGATCAATTGGTACGTCATACAAACTAATAGTAACCGAGGTAGATGGGAGAAACACGAGGTCTTTAAATGCCCATTTGGCGGTAGGATTCACAACCATAAAAAAATACCAATCCGATGGAAGGGATTGGTATCTAATTGTATTATAATATAATTTAGAGGAAACTTTTTCGTCAATCAACCAAGACAATTACTTTGTTGTCATTCATTTCAATAGTGCCACTCGAAATAGGCAAAGATGTCTTTCCTTCGGTGTTTGTTATAAATTTTGAAGCATATTCCTCATCTATGTTAACCTCTCCTCCTATTTTAACGTTCCCTTCCTGCAAGAGGGAAACGATAGGGGCGTGATTATCCAATACCTGAAACTCCCCATTAACACCGGGAACCGTTACTGAAGTAACATCACCCGAGAAAAGTGTGGCTTCCGGAGATACTATTTCTAAATGCATATTGTTCGCTTTCTAAAATTTTACTGGTGCTGATCTTTGTCAGGCTATTTGATATTATACATCAGCCAACATTTTCTCACCGGCTTCTATAGCCTCTTCAATGGTCCCTTTTAAGTTAAAGGCAGATTCCGGAAGGTGATCTAATTCACCATCCATGATCATATTGAATCCTTTGATGGTTTCCTTGATATCTACCAATACTCCGGGGATCCCTGTAAATTGCTCAGCCACATGGAAAGGTTGAGAGAGGAATCTCTGTACCCTTCTTGCCCGTCCTACTGCCAGTTTATCTTCTTCAGATAATTCTTCCATTCCCAGAATGGCGATGATATCCTGAAGTTCTTTATATCGTTGCAACAACTCTTTAACGCGCTGTGCACAAGCATAATGTTCTTTTCCGAGTACTTCCGGCGTAAGGATTCTCGAAGTAGAATCGAGCGGATCTACCGCAGGGTAAATACCTAATTCTGCGATCTTACGAGATAATACAGTAGTAGCATCGAGGTGAGCAAAGGTAGTTGCGGGCGCAGGATCCGTTAAATCATCCGCAGGAACATATACCGCTTGTACTGAAGTAATGGATCCTCTTTTCGTAGAGGTGATCCTTTCCTGCATGGTACCCATTTCAGTAGCCAGGGTTGGTTGATATCCCACCGCAGAAGGCATACGACCTAAAAGGGCCGACACCTCTGAACCTGCCTGTGTAAAACGGAAGATATTGTCTACAAAGAAAAGTACATCTTTTCCCTGACCTTCACCGCTACCGTCACGGAAGTATTCAGCAATGGTTAGTCCGGATAATGCAACTCGTGCACGTGCTCCGGGAGGCTCGTTCATTTGACCAAAGACAAAGGTTGCTTTGGATTGTTTCATGGCTTTCTTATCTACCTTAGAAAGGTCCCAGCCACCTTCTTCCATAGAATGAAGAAACTTATCTCCATATTTTATAATGCCAGATTCCAGCATTTCTCTAAGAAGGTCATTCCCTTCTCTTGTACGCTCACCAACTCCGGCAAAAACTGAAAGTCCACCATGGCCTTTTGCAATGTTGTTGATCAGTTCCTGTATCAATACGGTCTTTCCTACTCCCGCTCCTCCAAACAAACCAATTTTTCCTCCCTTTGCGTAAGGTTCAATAAGATCTATTACTTTGATCCCGGTAAACAAAACTTCAGTAGAAGTAGAAAGGTCTTCGAACTTCGGAGCTTCCCTGTGAATCGGCAATCCGTTCTTACCTTCTTTAGGAAGATTAGGCATACCATCAATAGCATCCCCAATTACGTTAAACAACCGACCGTAAATATCCTCCCCGATCGGCATTTGAATTGCCTTTCCTGTAGCAACTACTTCAACACCTCTGCTCAATCCATCTGTAGAATCCATCGAAATAGTTCTTACACTATTTTCACCAATGTGAGATTGTACTTCGAGAACAAGAAGCGATCCGTCGCTTTTCGTAATTTCGAGTGAGTCATAGATATTCGGGAGTTCCATGCCCGATTCGAATTCCACGTCTATCACCGGTCCGATGATCTGAGAAACTTTGCCAGTTATTTTAGCCATTCTTCTACTATTTTTTTTCGAATTAAAAGGAAATAAGTCGCTCTGTTGTACCTCAGTAAGTGCTTTTTTCCGGCTGCAAAGATATAGGTTTACATTTGAAAAAGGAATCGTTTAGACTGATTTTTTGCTCATAAAAAAAGCACCGGTTTTCCAGTGCTTTTTGTTTTTAATAATAATATTCATTTATGGATTAACCGTCCAGGAAACATAGAAAATTGAACCTATCGCTCCTGTCCCTACGGCAGAAAAGTATTCCTCCCCTAGAATGTTAGATCCACCCAATTTAAAAATAGATTTGATGTCTGGCACTGAATAGTTGATCTGTGCATCTAAAACAGAGTAAGAGGGGATATCCCCATCGGCAAAAGTAGCCTGCCAGAAATAAGTATCGCTCCAGCGATAATTTACACTAAATCCAAAATTCTCGAAAAGTTCAGTATTTCCAAACGAAGCCTTTACCTTGTGATTTGGTGTATTGAAATTGGTCCTGAAATCCGGAAAAGCGGCCTGATCAAAATCGATTTCTGAATAGGTATAATTAGCACCAAGATCAAAATTTCCAAAGATCCTGACATCAACCCCAATAGTGGCACCATATGAATTGATATCAGCTAAAGAGTTGGTGTAGTTCTGATAAGCAAAGAAATCTCCATTCTGCAGGGCCAGTAATGACAAGGTATTGTCCCCGGCGGTTCCATAAAATGGCACCAAAACTGTAGTATTGGAAATAAAGTTCTTATACTGGTTATAGTAGCCACTAAGGTCGATCGCCACCTTACCAAATTGAGCGCGATAACCTGCTTCAAAAGCTGTGATCTCTTCAGGTTTCACCAACGGCGTATTTACAGCTGTTGGAGTCCCGGCATTTACCGAGGCCAAAGAAAATGCATTTTCGTATGCTGCTCTACCCGCAATAGTTGCAGTTGGAGACATAGTTATTGCCTGACCGGAAGTACTCACCGGATAGGTTCTTACATCCCTGTCCAGGTTGCTCGGGGCAGATCCTACCAAGATGGCTCTACCGGCATTTAAGCCAATGAAGAGATCCTGTGTGGTTGGGTTTCTGAAACCCTGTTGTGCCGAGATCCTGAAATTTTGGTTTCTTTTTTCCCCTGCTGTATATGCGAATGAGATTCTTGGAGAAAAGAAGCCATCGAAAAACTCATTCTTATCATATCGTATAGATCCCGTGAATTTCAATCGCTCTTCTAACATCTTCTTTTGGATCTGCATGTAGGCACCATACTCATTATAGCTTATTGGACCGTCCAGATCTGTAAAGATGGTTCCGTTTGAATTTAAAACATACTCCCGGAAAGACCCACCTATCTGTATATCAGCAAAATCGCTGGTTAAATAGCTGAAATTATAGTTGGCATCTACGTGTCGCAATTGAGTGTTGTCGATAAATTTTGCTCCTGTGGTAAGATCCCCATCCGAAATAACAGAATTAAAGGCGTTTTGGAATTGAGGCGTTCCGGGTACTAATCTTCCGGTATCGGCAGCTTGCCTTGCTGCAGCATGAGCGGTAGCATCGTCTAACAATACTCCGGTCCCTACCCCTAAACGGGCACCTATGTAGGTTTCGGCATACTCCGTAAACCATTGTGTATCTCCTTTCCAGCTTCGGTTAACATTGATAGCTGCGAAACGCGTATCGTAGGAATCTCCTGACCCTTCTGAAGTTAGATATCCTCTAAGGAAAAAGTTGTCATTCCTGAATTCTAATTTGTGTTGTTGCAGGATAAAATTCTTTATGGAGTAGCGGTTAGCTCCCTGATATATTGTATTTCCTCGTCCAATACGTCCGTTGTATATAATTTCAAAATCATCTGCAAAGGGTCTGTAATGCACGGAGAAATCTGTTTTTACGCTTTCTGCATTGTAATTTGCAAGGTCTATTTCATCATAGCCTGTCCTTGTCACAAAGGCGGAGCCAACTGTCCCAGAGGGTAAACCTGCAGCCGCATCAAAATTAAGAAGTGTTCCTACCTCATCCCCGTAAACATTAAGTCCGTCGTAGGCCGGGTCCGATCTTGTTGCCCCCGGGTTAGCCAGATCTTCTCTGCTATTAGCATGCCAATCCTCCCCTTTTAAAAAGGAGAAATTTGCTTTCACGGCCAACTTATCACTAAAGGCATGGGATGCTCTGATACCAAAGTCGTAATAATTGTTGTCCCCTGCTGCTTCCTGGGAAGTGATCCCGGTTTTAAAATAAGCACTGATCCCCTGAAAATCGAATGGGCTCTTGCTCCTCATAAAAAGGATACCATTAAAGGCACCTGCTCCATATAAGGCAGAAGAAGCTCCTGGTAATATTTCAACACTTTGAACTTCTAACTCTGACATACCCACAAGGTTACCCAGCACGAAATTAAGTCCGGGTGCTGAGTTATCCATTCCGTCTACCAATTGAAGGAAACGGGTATTGGCAAATGTTGCAAACCCTCTCGTATTGATAGATTGAAAGGTTAAACTGTTGGTGTTGATATCTACTCCTTTTAAATTCTGCAGGCCACCATAAAAGGATTCCGCCGCCGTATTTTTTATTTCCTTTAGTCCAAACCGTTCCACAGAAACAGGCGATTCAAAAAGTCGCTCAGGGGTTCTGGAGGCTGAGACCACGATCTCATCTAGCAAGGTTGAAGTTTCCTGTAAGACAATCGCCAAAGTCTGATTATTGGTTGTAACCTGGGCAGTTACCTCAGTAAACCCGATACTGGTTATACGAAGGACAAAAGGTGGGGCTTGTGTAGTTGCAAGCACAAAATTTCCATCAAAGTCTGCAACCGTCCCAGTGGTTGTTCCAATAATGACAATGTTGGCACCCGGAACCGGTTCTCCATTTTCATCTTTAACTGTTCCCTGGATTGTTGTTTGTGCAATACTTCCAATCCCTATAAGGAGGAAGCATAAAAAGAGTAGTGTTCTCATTCGTCTTGGTTCTTTATTAATGAGAGCAATTTAACGATTTTTTTAGATGGTGGAATATTAATTTCAAAAAAAGCTGTGGGAAGTACTGACAAATTGTAAAAGTGAATGCCTTCTAATTGTGAAATCCTCAGAAAAACAATGTCAGCTCAATGTCTTTCGCAGGTATCAAATAAGCAATCATTATCATGTTTATTGGGAACAGGATACTATAATTAAAAGTGATAAAGAAGGGCTACTCTACGGTCACAGATTTAGCCAAATTACGAGGCTGATCCACATTACACCCTCTCATAACCGCAATATGATAAGAAAGAAGTTGAAGAGGAATGGTAGTTAGCAAAGGGGAAAGACACTCTATGGTCTCCGGTACCTCAATGACATGGTCTGCCAATTCTTGTACCTGTTCATCTCCTTCGGTTACAATCGCAATGATCTTTCCTTTCCTTGTTTTAATTTCCTGTATGTTGCTAACTACTTTTTCGTAGTGACCTTTTTTAGTGGCGATAACAATCACAGGCATTTGTTCGTCGATCAAAGCAATAGGGCCGTGCTTCATTTCAGCGGCAGGATAGCCCTCAGCGTGTATGTAACTTATCTCCTTTAATTTTAAAGCACCTTCCAGTGCCACAGGGAAGTTATATCCCCTCCCTAAATAGAGACAATTGTCCGAATCTTTATATACCTCAG
>JABDQS010000294.1 GCA_013042125.1 Eudoraea sp. | reverse complement strand
CATTTTTGACAGCCTTTTCAATGCGCGCCTTACACATCTCACAATTACCGGCTACACGAACTTCCTTGGCTATAAGATCGTCCTTTTCCATCATCAAATCTGTCCCTGATGCAGATTTTTCCTTTTTTCCATTGGCGCGCTGTATTTCTGCGGCAATAGGGGTGTACCCTGCCTTCATTACTTGTTCTTCCACTGCTTGCATGCTAAGTTCTTTGTCAGCAGGATAAGCAAAGCTGAAATCGCCTGTTTCGATGTCAATCTTAACGTCTTTGATTCCTTTAAATTCTTTAAATTTCTTTTCTAATCCATAGGCGCAGAAAGGACAACCTAGGCCGTCTACCTGTACATTAAATTCATCCATTTCCTTCTGTGCGTTTGCACTGAACACTGTCATCATCCCGATGATCAATGTTATTATGATTGTATTTTTCATTTATATATGATTTAAAATGTGAAACGTGAGCCTACGTATAGGCTGTATTTTAATTTTCTGCCTTCAGTAATATCATTGACCAATGGCAGCTGAATAGCCAGATCAAAGGTGATATTTTTACTGGCAAATTGAATTCCCTGGGCATATAATAATTGATACCAATCTCTTTCCGGTAACCAGGAATTAGTGTACTCAAAATATAGATTGATCTGTTTATTTGGATACTGTGGCTTTAATAAGGGTAGGCCAAAACCAAGTTTATACTTAATTTCATCCATTGTACCATTGGGAACCATATTATATCCAAACTCACTAGATATTCCATATTTGAGGCTTTCATAACCTGCGACAATACCATAGTACCCCTGATAGATTCCCGTGCTTAGTTCCATAAGGTCAAGATCCTCACCAGTAGGCAAGGTTTGAACAGTTTTTGCAACTACACGAAAGGTCTTTCCTGTACCGTCCTTCTGGAAGAACTGATACTTCCCAAGGAGTTTAATGTCTGCCAATGAATTTCCCGAGGTCCCATCATTAAAATCATAAGAAACATAAGGAAGGTGAATGGCAACCTCACTATTGTAGGATGGTAAATAATGAAGCAATAATGGCATATAAACGGATGTGCCCCTTTCTGTTTTTCGAATTTCTACCAAGGTTTTTGTCGTAAAACTATTTCCTCCCAACATAAGGGGGCCATCTGCCGTGATGGGTGGTCCTTGTGCCAGAGAACTTCCTGTTATCATTAACAGGAATAACATTATATAATATTTCATGATAATTAGATTAAATGATTACTAACTGATTTACAGTAGCGAATCATTCATCAAATCAGGAAAGTTTGATCCAGGATCTGAATATCCCTGACCAATATAGGAGGTTCATATTCCCTGAACACAAACTCATTTAGAGAATAATCTAAAGAGATTTGGGAACGATAAATATGATTGGTAACAAGAAAAGTCTGGGATCCAAATAAAACCTCTTCAAAGCTCAGTTGAAGGTCGTCTTGTCCGGGGATAATAATTTCAAGGTCAGAGCAACAAGACATGGTCTTTGTTATGGAGTTTTCGTCCATATCAGATTCTGCCATCATCCCACAAGAATCGGCTTCCTCAAAGATCTTAAAATCTACCAAGGTCTCGCCACAATAGTGCATGTCTGCCGAAAAGGACATAGTGGAAAATAGCACCAGAAATGCTAAAAAGATAGCTGCTGACTTTTGTTTTAAAACCTTCATAGACAGCGCAAAACTACAAAATTATGGTGGTGTAAAACAAAAGGTTAACAAAACTTTCAGGGTTTCCCAGTGCCCTGCATGAACTATTCGATAATTTAAATATTCAAGATATTGAGAATAATAATTCCCTACCTTGTCACACCTAAAATAACACTGTTTAAAAATGAAATTCGTTATACTATCTCAGAATCCCAATTTGTACTCCACCAAGCGTTTAATGGAGGCGGGAATAGCCAAAGGACATGACATGGTGATTATTGATCACAGTAAATGCGACCTGGTCATAGAAAAGAAAAAACCCGGACTTATCTACAAAGGGAAAGAGATTACAGGGGTCCACGGTGTGATTCCAAGGATAGGCGCTTCTATTACTTTTTATGGAACTGCCGTGGTCCGCCAGTTTGAGATGATGAAAATATTTACGGCGGTAGAATCTCAGGCTTTAGTTCGTTCACGGGATAAATTAAGGAGTCTTCAGGTGCTGTCCCGTGCCGGTTTGGGATTACCTAAAACCGTATTCAGTAATTATTCCAAAGATGTTGGGGCCATTATTGAAAAGGCAGGAGGAGCTCCGGTTGTAATAAAACTTTTAGAAGGAACCCAGGGTCTTGGTGTTGTCCTGGCAGACAATAGGAATTCTGCAGAATCTATTTTAGAGGCCTTTAATGGCCTGCAGGCCAGGGTCATTGTTCAGGAGTTTATCAAAGAAGCGAAAGGCGCTGATATCCGGGCGTTCGTAGTAGACGGACAGGTAGTAGGTGCGATGAAACGGCAGGGAAAAGAAGGGGAATTTAGAAGCAATCTGCATCGTGGGGGCTCTGCTAATATCATTGAATTGACAGACGAAGAGGAAAATGCAGCTATAAAAGCCGCACGGGTCATGGGACTTGGCGTTGCCGGGGTAGACTTATTGCAATCTTCACGCGGACCTCTCATATTGGAAGTAAATTCATCGCCGGGACTGGAAGGCATTGAAGCGGCTACAGGAAAAGATATTGCCGCCCAAATAATTAAGTATGTAGAAAGGCATGCCGAGGAGTAAAATAGAATTATTGGGGCAAACTATTGCCAGGGGGAAAAGCTACCAGCTTAATCTGGATATTGCCAAATTGCACACCAGGACCAGGATACAGGTTCCGATTATTGTGGAGCGAGGTGAAAAGGATGGACCTGTCTTACTTATCACTGGTGGGATACACGGCAACGAAATAAATGGGATTGAGATTGTTCGGCAATTAATTGCAAAAAAATATAATATCCCGGAGAGAGGCACTGTCATCTGCATCCCTGTGGTCAATGTTTTTGGTTTTTTGAATCAGGAACGCCAATTTCCGGATGGGCGGGACCTGAATCGGGTTTTTCCGGGTAGTCCCAGAGGTTCACTGGCCAGCAGATTTGCCTATCATATCATCAAGGAAATAGCCCCTCTGGTAGATTATTGTATCGATTTCCACACGGGGGGAGACAGTCGTTTTAACGTACCTCAGGTACGCATCAACCAGGAAGATACCGAGAGTCTGATGCTTGCAAGGATATTCCACGCCCCTTTTATAATTGGTTCTGCCAGGCGCGATAAATCATTCAGGCAGGCTATGCATAAATTGAAGAAAAAGATCTTACTCTTTGAAGGAGGAAAATCTAATCATTTGGACACCAAGGTCACCCAGTCCGGACTTAGCGGTGCCATGAGGGTCATTCAGAAATTAGGGATGCGCGATTTTACAAAAGAGCTGACCCTTTTTGATCCTCCAACGGATGAATCGGTACTGATCAGTGATTCTAAATGGATAAGAGCCAATTATTCGGGTATGTTCCACCCAAAACCTATATTAGGCAAGAAAGTAAAAAAGGGATCCGTAATTGGAAGTATTTCAGATCCATTTGGCTATTTTGAACGCAATATCAAAGCCTCCCATACCGGGTTTGTTATTTGTATCAATGAATCGCCAATCGTGAACCAGGGAGATGCTGTTTTTCATATTACCCGTGAATGATCATAGAAATCGTGTAAATATTTTGCAATTCTGCTTCCCTATTTATCAATAGACATTGCACCATAATAAGCGGCTCCAAGAAGTGCGGTATTTTCATTTAAAACTACCGTAACCGGAATCATTTCCAACAATGGGTTCAATCTGCCCGACTGCACAAAATTAGTACGAAAAACCTCCTTATCTATCCCCTTGAGTATTTTTGGGATAATTCCGCCCCCAATATATATACCCCCGGTTGCTTTTGTCTTTAAAGCAAGTTGGGCAGCCTCTGCGCCCAAATATCGGATATACAACTCCAGGGTTTCAACACAAATGGGATCACTCCTTTCAAGAGCGGCTGTGGTTATGACCTTTGCCCTATCTTCCTTTAAATTATCTCTAAAGATTCCTTTGGGTTCGGGCTGATCTCTATATCCACGTAAAAAATCATATATGTCACAGATTCCCGGGCCAGATACCACTCTTTCCCAGCTTACATGCCCAAATTTTTGGTGAAGAAATCGCCATAGCCCTATATCCAGATCGTTACGGGGGGCAAAATCGCAATGCCCACCTTCAGTGGCAAAGGGATGATAATGCGTACCATCCCAATACAGCCCTGCCTCTCCAAGACCTGTTCCGGAGGAAATGATGGCTGCATTCCCTGCTATATCAGACCCGGATTTCAGAACTTCCAGATCTTTAGTTTGAAGGGCCGCAAGCCCATAGGCATTTGCCTCCATATCATTGATTAGGGATACCCATGTAACCCGCAGACCTTCTTGAATTCCTTCAATTGTGATCTCCCATGGAAAATTGGTTCCCTGTACTTTCCCCTGGTTCACCGGCCCTGCCACTCCAAGGCATACCCCATCAATATGAGATGATTTTTTACCTAGAAAAGATTGTGCTAAGGCCACAAAAGATTTATGATCTCTTGTAAGG
>JABDQS010000130.1 GCA_013042125.1 Eudoraea sp. | reverse complement strand
CCGCAAGGACCCGCAGGACCACAAGGTCCGGCAGGAAATGACGGAGCCGATGGTGCAGACGGAGCAATAGGACCGCAAGGACCCGCAGGACCGGCTGGAAACGATGGTGCTGATGGCATTGACGGAGCACAAGGACCCCAAGGAATACAAGGGGATCCGGGACCGCAAGGACCGCAAGGTGACCCAGGTCCACAAGGCCCACAAGGAATACAAGGAGATCCAGGACCACAAGGACCGCAGGGCCCGGCAGGATTAGACGGTGCTGATGGCGCTGACGGAGCGCAGGGACCACAAGGAATACAAGGAGATCCAGGACCGCAAGGACCCGCAGGAAACGATGGCGCTGACGGTGCAGTTGGACCGCAAGGACCCGCAGGACCACAAGGTCCGGCAGGAAATGACGGAGCCGATGGTGCAGACGGAGCAATAGGACCGCAAGGACCCGCAGGACCGGCTGGAAACGATGGTGCTGATGGCGCAGTTGGACCACAGGGACCTCAGGGACCACAAGGGGACCCTGCAACAAATATTACAACAAACCTAACTCAGAACACAAGTACAGGAGTTATAACGTATGTTAATGAAGACACCACATCCCAAACCGCCAATGTCATAGGTGCTGAAAGTGATAACAGTATCTCAGCCGGAGCGAACGGCGGGGCTTATTATGAGAGTCCGATTAAAGCATTCGGAAAAATTGCTTCTAATGGAAATATTACCAGGGCAACAACAGGCATTTCGGTAACTAAACTATCTGGTAATGGTCATTATAGGGTAAATCTACCGGCAGGATTAGTAGCAGATGCCAATTACATCATCCAACTAACTCAACCTGGTAGAGGTGGTGCCGGAAATGATGATCCCGGTATTGCCTATGAAAACCAGACCTCAACCAGCTTTGAAGTGATCATTGGTGATAATGATAATGGAGGAACGAACAGGTCACGCTACAACTCGGAATTTATGTTTACCGTTCTTGATTTATAAAAATAATATGAAAACAGTTTTAGGAATATTATTTAGTTGTATGATCTATTTTGGCACTTATGCCCAAATAGATCCAGGCTTACTATTGGGATTGACGAACGCAACTACTGTAGAGATGTTAGCTATTGTTAGCCCCAATACTGGATCTATTATTTATAATACAACTGATAATGCAGTGTATCAGTACAACGGAACAGCCTGGGTGATGGTAGGGAGTTCATCAAATAATTGGAATACCCTGGGCAATTCAAGTACATCTGATGCTGTTAACTATTTGGGAACATCAGACTTGCAAGATCTGGTTCTTAAATCGAATAATACAGAGAAGATACGTTTGGTAAAAGACCGAAATCAGGTATTGATCAATCAGGCTGCCATCTTCAATAGTCATCCCCTGGTTATCAAAGCCAACGGTTCAGACATTATGGCATTTCAGGACAATACAGGCACACCCAAATGGCACTGGAATCTAATAGGGAATGGACTTAACTTTGTAGAATCGAATGTGGCAGATTTTCGCTTGTTTCTTGAAACAGGGGGTCAAGTTGGTATTAATACAAATGCCCCCACAGAACAATTGGATGTTAATGGCAGTGCCAGGATCCGATCCCTCGGTAATGCTTCCGATACCGATGATGTTGTTGCTTCAAATTCTACAGGGGTTTTGAAAAGATCAAAGATCAATTATGGAGGTCGCTGGACCAACACAAACACTGGCACTAACCTAAATAATAATAATACCATAGCTCCTATTTTTGGAAATGAAGATTACAAGGACGATGGAAATTCACTTTATGAAATAAGCGGAAATACTCTTATTGTAAAAGAGTCCGGACGATATGATATCAGAGCCAATCTTTCATTAGAGGGAATAAATGTAAGTGGTAGTTCTGAAGCACGAACAAACGTAAATGCAAGAATAGCAGTGAATGGCACAGTCCTTGGAGCCATCGGGGCTTCGGGATATATCCGATGGGCAAGTAATCATAATCATTCTAGCATCCATGTAAATGAAATATTACAACTGAATGCCAATGATGTGATTACTATTGTCACCTTCCGGGAAGCCAATAGTGGTACAGTAAACTTTAGTGGTACAAACGAATCGAGTTTTATGATCAACAAACTAAGATAGTATTGTGAAGCATATCTATACATCACTTTTTATTTTCCTTTGTTTCCATTTTGGAAGTACCCAGGATGCGGTCCATAATTATGGTACCATACAAATCCATGGGAATACCAATGTTGGCTTTCATATGGATCTTGTGAATGATGGTACCTTCGAACAAAACAACGGTTTGGTTGGATTTTATAGTGATCAGGAAGCGTTGACTATTTCCGGAGCTTATATGCCCATACTTTTTGATACAGAAGTAGCTGTTGGAGGAGGTCTAATCTTAGAAACAACAGTAAATGTAGAGAACAATGTAAACCTCATCACAGGGGATATTATTACCGAAAAGGCGGCTACCACAGTCTATTCCAACTTTCTTGATAATTCCTTTTACATAGGAGAGAGCAGCGCATCAAAAATTAATGGATATGGTGCCATGACCAATAAAGAGACTTTTATGTTTCCGGTTGGGAATGAAGACAGGTTGCGCCCTTTGACCATAGAATCTGTAGCCATCAATGCCATGGCTAAATGTGCTTATTTCTTCGAAGATCCCAATAACTCTAAAACATTGAATATAGATTTCAGTACTACAAAAAAAGCAACCGAATTTATTTCAGTGAGCGATAAGGAGTTCTGGCGACTGGAGAGCGATGTCCCTTCCAAAATTACCCTTACCTGGGATGAATACAGTAATGTGGGTGTTCTGGGAGAATACTTGAACGAGCTAAAAGTCGTAGGCTGGAGCAAGTCGGAGAACCAATGGGTGAACCTTGGGAATTCTGCCGTTGAAGGTGGTATGGGTTATGGGTCAGTTACATCGGAAACGGTGGTCCCAAATGACTATGAAATATTTACCATTGGGGGTAATGACAGTAGGCTCGAAACGTACGCCACCATGGATCTCGACAATTACTTTATGACCCCAAATGGTGACGGAGCGAACGATATGCTGATATTAGAGGGCATTGAGAATTCCCCAAATAATCTTTTGGAGATCTTTAACCGCTATGGAGTGCTTGTCTATACGCAAGCGAACTATCAAAACGATTTTAATGGTCAGTCTAACCGAAATGCGGTAGTAAAAAGAGGAACCGGACTTTCATCCGGGATCTACTTTTATATTCTTACCATGCACGACCTGCGGCAAAAACATCAAGGGTATCTCTACATTTCAAATTAGGTTCCCAGTTTAAGAGATTCTGAGATCTCAACAAAAAACAGCAACGTAGATCGAGAAGTACTTTCTATAATATATGATGTTTGCTGCTAATAACTCTTGAAAATATTTTAATTTAGGGATCGCAAATACGTGGCTCCAAAGTTGGCTTTTGTGACCTGTTAAACAATTTAATATGCTAAGAAGATCTTTTTTTACTAAAATCAAATTAATGGCCATTCTTGTTCTGACCATCCAAACTGCTGTTTGGGCTCAAACGGCGGAGTACGATATTTCTGAATTGATGGGTAAAGCAGATATTGATCTTTACGGTGAGGGTATCAATCTTCGCAAGGAAGCACACGATGCCTTTGTTGAAATGAAAAAAGCTGCGTACCAGGATGGCATAAGCATTGAAATAGTTTCAAGTTATCGAAGTTTTGACCGGCAGTTGGCCATTTACGAAAGGAAATACCTGCAATACACGGAAGACGATGGTATGGATCCTTTGGCAGCGATAGACAAGATCATTGAATATTCCACTATTCCGGGAACCAGCAGACACCACTGGGGTACAGATATTGACATAATCGATTCTAGTAAAAATACGGAAGGGGACGTGTTAGTGGCTTCGAAATTTGAGGAGGGCGGACCTTTTGCTGACTTGAAAGTATGGATGGAAGAACATGCAAGTGAATATGGTTTTTACCTGGTCTATACAAACGAGTCTAAACGCAGAGGATTTAAATATGAGCCTTGGCATTATAGTTATGCCCCGCTTTCTGTTCCAATGCTAGAGATATTTCGCAGAAAAAATATACTTCAATTATTGGTGGAAGAAGATTTCATAGGAAGTGAATTCCTTACCACCGGTTTCATCAAAACCTACATTAGAGATAATATATTGGATATTAACCGAGTGCTTTTGTAAGTATTACTATGGTAAATTATTTAAAAATAGTTAGGCCATGAGAAGAGCCAATTGGAAAATTCGAATTTTTATTGGCTTTGCGATCGTCGCCTTCGCTCTTGTACAGCGTTGCAGTAACAAGGAAAAGAACCCATATACGGGAAGGGTTCAAAATATTAATATGACGGCAGAGCAGGAGATCGCCATCGGACTTCAAAGTACGCCACAAATTGCACAACAATACGGCGGTCTGTACCCTGATGAGCGTATGCAGTCTTTTGTTGATGCTGTAGGAAATAAACTTGTTCAAAATAGTATTGCCAGGGAAACACCTTATGAATATGAATTTCATTTGCTGGCAGATGATAAGACCATCAACGCTTTTGCACTACCGGGAGGACAGATATTTATTACGTATGCCCTTTTCTCAAAATTAAATGAAGCTCAATTGGCCGGCGTTCTCGGGCACGAAATCGGACACGTTATTGGCAGGCATTCCGCAGAAAGAATAGCAGAAAGTAATTTCTGGAAAACAGTAAGTATGGGAGCGCAAGTTGGGGCCGATGCCGGTAATATTGTTGGTAGCATAGGACAAAATACCCTTTTAAAAAATGGACGTGGGGATGAATTGGAGAGCGATGAACTTGGCGTATTGTTTATGATACGTTCTCATTACCAACCAGATGAAATGATCCATGTCATGGAGATCCTAAAAGATGCTGCAGGACCAAACCGAGCTCCTGAATTTCAAAGTACCCACCCGGACCCGGACAATAGGATCGAAAAGATCAAAGAAGCCATTGATAAGTATCAGGGCAGCTAAAAAATGTATTTTATCGACCAAAATTAGGTGGCTGTCCTATTTTTTCTATCTTTGATTTTCTCCCAAATTTACTTTTACCTTTAATTTAACCCTTATAGCTTTAAGAACACTAAAACTATATGGGAACACTTGTACACTTTAAAAATTTATACATTGAAGCCTTTGATGACTGTAAACCAGAATTTGTGGTTTTCTTATTAAAGGTCTATTCAGTTTTTTGCGTCTTAATGTTAGGAATGGCAGTCTATGCATTTCTATACAGAGCCTTTACAGGTTTCGAATTCTAAAAACCCTTTTGCGAGAACACTTGGGCTATTTCGTATGCGCCTTTATTCCCGGTAAATACCGGGTTTTTTGTTTTTTAACAAATCTACTCTTAAACTATCAGCGAGTATTCTTCCCTCTCAATTCTCTCTTCCTTATGAAAAAGGAAGGGGAAATGTGGTAATCCCCATAAAATCATACTATTTTTGAAAGATAAATTGAATATCACCGATGGAAATGCATAAAAAAGTGATCTTGATGATCCTTGATGGCTGGGGGAAATCTCCGGATCCAAAAGTATCTGCTATTGATCAGGCCAATACCCCATTTGTCAGCTCTCTCTATAAAAAATATCCCAATAGCAATCTTCTCACCGATGGGATGAATGTGGGCCTGCCAGAAGGCCAAATGGGAAATAGTGAAGTGGGCCATATGAACTTAGGTGCAGGCAGGATCGTTTACCAGGATCTGGTTAAGATCAATAAGGCAGTAAATGACGATACACTTAAAGATGAGAAGGTGATCAAAGAAGCTTTTCTCTATGCAAAAGAACATAAAAAAAATGTTCATTTTCTGGGCTTGGTGAGCGATGGTGGTGTTCACAGCCATATCAACCATTTGAAAGGATTGATATCTGCTGCGGAAGATAATGCTCTTCCGAATGTATTTATCCACGCCTTTACCGATGGGCGTGATGTAGATCCGAAGAGTGGAAAAGGATTTATGGAAGACCTGATACATTTCTGTAAAGATAAGAGTGCGAAACTTGCGAGTGTTATTGGTCGTTACTACGCTATGGACCGCGATAAACGCTGGGAACGGGTGCAGTTGGCCTATGATATGGTTGTAAAGGGCGAAGGTGAAAGGGCCACAGATATCCTATCAACGATCCAAAAATATTATGATAACGGTCTAACAGATGAATTCCTGAAACCTATTGTTGCCACCGATGACAAGGGATCTCCTCTGACAACCATAAAAGAAGACGACGTTGTGATATTTTTTAATTTCAGGACAGACCGGGGTCGTGAACTAACAGAAGTGCTTTCACAAAAGGATCATCCTGAATTTAATATGAAGGCACTCAAATTGTACTACGTTACCATGACCAACTATGACGATTCCTATAAAAGGATCAAAGTGGTCTATGATAAAGACAACCTTCGCGATACCCTTGGTGAAATCCTAGCCAACCAGGGGAAAAAACAAATACGGATCGCCGAAACAGAAAAATATCCGCATGTTACTTTCTTCTTTAACGGAGGCAGGGAAGTACCTTTTGATGGTGAGTCGCGCATAATGTGTCCCTCCCCAAAAGTAGCCACCTATGATCTTAAACCCGAAATGAGTGCTTACGATATCAGAGATGCTATTATCCCGGAATTGCAGAAAGGTGAAGCCGATTTCGTCTGTCTGAATTTTGCAAATCCCGATATGGTAGGGCACACAGGTGTCATGGAAGCAGCAATAAAGGCCGTGGAAACGGTAGACAGTTGTGCTGAAGCAGTGGTGACTGCCGGTCTGGAAAATGGGTATAGTACGTTGATCATTGCAGATCATGGGAATTGTGATACCATGGTAAATCCGGATGGAAGCCCAAATACGGCTCATACCACCAACCCGGTACCGCTGATAGTAGTAGATAAGGACATTAAGGAAGTGAAAAACGGGGTCCTGGGCGATATAGCACCAACCATCCTTCATATGATGGGTCTGAAACAACCGGATGCTATGACCCAGAAATCACTGGTATAAAAGAATAGGAAGCAGGTAGAATATGATCGAAGTAAAAACACCCGAAGAAATTGAACTGATGCGCGAAAGCGCCCTCATAGTTTCAAAAACATTGGGAATGTTGGCATCCGAAATAAAACCGGGGGTAACAGGATTATACTTGGATAAACTAGCCGAAACCTTTATTCGGGATCATGGAGCAGAACCCGGATTTTTGGGCATGTACGATTTTCCAAATACCTTGAATCTAAGTCCCAATGCACAGGTGGTACATGGTATACCAAGTGATGAACCGCTCAAGGACGGGGACATACTCTCGGTAGATTGCGGATCTCTAAAAAATGGATTCTATGGCGATCATGCCTACACCTTTGAAGTTGGTGAAGTATTGCCTGAAACAAAAAAACTTTTAAAGATCACCAAGGAATCGCTTTATATTGGGATAGAACAATTTAAAATTGGCAATCGCGTAGGTGATGTTGCGTTCGCCATTCAACAGTATTGTGAAGCTCATGGCTATGGCATTGTTCGCGAACTTGTAGGTCACGGTTTAGGTAAAAAACTGCATGAAGCACCTGAAATGCCTAATTATGGGAAAAGAGGAAGAGGTAAGAAATTCGTAGAAGGTATGGTAGTGGCCATAGAACCTATGGTGAACATGGGAACCAGAAGAATAAAACAATTGCCCGATGGTTGGACCATCCTTACCGCAGATGGAAAACCCAGTGCCCATTTTGAACATGATGTTGCACTTGTAAATGGAAAACCGGAACTTCTGTCTACCTTTCAATATATTTATGATGCACTGGGTATAAAGAGTAATGAGGAAGACACGTACAGAACTTCAAAGTTGCAGCTTTAACATTTAAATAAAGGAGTGAAACAGTTCTTCAAATTAATATTAAAGTTGTTTCCCAGACCTTTGTTGATCAAATTCAGCTATCTCGTAAGACCCTTACTTGCCCTTACGCTTAAAGGAGATCGATATACGGATCCCATTGACGGAAAACAGTTTCGAAAATTTCTGCCATACGGATATGAACATCCTCGTGAAAATGTACTATCCCCCTCTACCCTATCTCTTGAAAGGCATAGGTTACTGTGGCTTTATTTAAAGAACGAAACTGATTTTTTTTCTAAACAGAACAAGGTGTTACACTTTGCACCTGAACGAGCTTTTTACAAACGATTTAGGAAACTCAATAACCTCAACTATACCACTACTGATCTGAATTCACCGCTGGCAGATGTAAAAGCTGATATTTGCGACCTCCCATTTGAAGATAATAGTTACGATGTTATCCTTTGTAACCACGTGCTGGAACATATTCCGGATGATAAGAAGGCTATGTCCGAATTATTAAGGGTCATGAAACCCGGAGGATGGGGCATTTTTCAGGTCCCTCAAGATCTGGATAGGACCAGTACTTTTGAAGATGATAGTATTACAGACAAAAAACAACGGGCTGAGGTCTTTGGGCAATATGACCATGTTCGTATCTATGGCCGCGATTATTTTGAAATATTAGAAAAGGCAGGTTTTATTGTAAGTCCGGTTCCTTACGCCTCAAAACTTTCAAAAGTGGATGTTGACCGGTATCGCCTGGCTCAAAGAGAGATCATTCCTCTTGTCAAAAAGGCCTGATTATCGCCTTACCTTCACCCTAAATCCGGGGGTCATAAATTCGTTTACTTCTCCTTCCTCATCCAGAAAGATCAAATACCCTTCAAGTCCCTCTTTCGAATTGAGCAGTGCAATAGAGGCTTCCAGATCCATGGCCATAAAAGCCGTTGCATAAGCATCGGCTACCGCACAGGATGGGGCAATGACACTGGCAGCAAGTACATTCGAATTCTTCGTGAATCCGGTTATGGGATCTATTGTATGCACATATTTCTGACCCGTAAGCGAATCTATACGGTATTTTCGATAATTCCCTGAAGAAGCTAAAGCCTCGTCCTTGAGATTCAGAGTGATCTTTAGTTGACGACCCAGGCTAACCTGAGGGTCATCAATCCCCACAACCCATTCCTGAGATTTAAGTTTATTTTCTCCTTTGGCCACCAACTCTCCTCCTACTTCAACCAGATAATTTTGAAGCTCTTTCCCATCTAAAAATGCCGCCAGCCTGTCTATGGCGTACCCTTTTGCAATAGCATTAAAATCGATCTGTATCTCTGCTGCTTCTTTTCTGATCCTGAAATCTTCTGTTACCTTAATTTTATCCAGACCAACAAAATTTTTTAGAGTCGCTACGGTAGCACTATCCATAGAGGTTTGCGCTCCAGGGCCAAAACCCCAGGCATTGACAAGGATCCCTACTGTAGGATCAAAATAGCCATTGGTTGCGTTATACACCTCATTTGAAATTACCATCACTTCCCTGAACATGGCATCGACCACTACCGTAGAATCTCCCTTATTAATCCTGGAAATATCTGAACTCGGAATATAAGTAGACATGGAGGCGTTCACCACCTGAAATACGGAATCTATCCCCTGCTGAAGATCTAACGAATCCTTTGCCAAATAAATTATGCTGTAAGAGGTTCCGAGGGCTTCCCCGGTATTAGTGTTTTTGATCCATTGCCCTTGTTGCTGACAAGAGATCAGCATAAATGACAGTATTGGGAATATAAAGAATGTACGTTTAGATCTCAATAAGGCCCTCATATTCTACGATATAATCTTGATTTAGAAATACAGCTTGGGTACGATCTGCCGCATTGGAGAGTCCAACCCCTGCAAAATAGGTCCTGGCCTCGTGTTTTAAAGCGTGTTCCTTGATCTTTGTCATAAGCGCAGTGTCGTACTTGGTTGGGTCCTCAGGATACCGAATACTCCGCACCACAATAAAATGCAATTCCTTCTCTTTAAGACATACAAATTGAGGATTCTTCTTCAACTTGCTATTTACCCCCATGAACTCAAAACCTTCGGCTTCCAATTCCTTTCCCACGATATTCATGGCTAGGTTATGCAGCTCTTGTTCCGTAAGTGCTTTCATAATCTTTTGGTATCAAAAAAACCGATATGTACAGATATCGGTTCTTTTTGATTAATTATAGGTTCTGTTATCCTCCAAAATCATCAAAACGTATGTTCTCATCGGGAATTCCAAAATCCTCTCCCATCTTTTGTACCGCTTTGTTCATTAAAGGAGGGCCACAGAAATAAAGTTCAATGTCTTCCGGACTTTCGTGCTTGTTCAGATAATTATCGATCACACAATTATGAATAAAACCGACAAAACCATCACCGGGCCCATCAAGATCTTCCTTTACTTTCCATTTATCTTCCTCCATTGGTTCCGATAAGGCCATATAGAATTTGAAATTTGGAAATTCCTTTTCCAGGCTTTTAAAGTGATCTATATAAAATAATTCCCTTTTAGAGCGACCTCCATACCAGTAGGTCACCTTTCTATTTGTCTTTAAGGTCTTGAACAGATGATACAAATGAGATCTCATTGGTGCCATACCGGCACCTCCGCCAACATATAACATTTCTGAATCTGATTCGTTGATAAAGAATTCGCCATAAGGCCCTGAAATGGTAACCTTATCTCCTTCTTTCTGACCGAATATATATGAAGAGGCTACTCCGGGATTCACATCCATCCATCCATTCTTAGCACGGTCCCATGGTGGGGTAGCGATCCTGACATTCAGCATGATCTCCCTTCCTTCTGCAGGATAGGAGGCCATGGAATAAGCTCGCTCAACAACCTCAGTATTCTTCATCACCAAAGGCCACAGGTTAAATTTATCCCATTCTGTCTGAAATTTATCTGGTGTTTCGTGTTCTTCAGGATGAGCGGTAATATCCATATCTGAAAACTTTATCTCACAGGGAGGGATCTCAATTTGAATATACCCACCTGCTTTGTAATTCATATCCTCAGGGATCTTTACTACGAATTCCTTAATAAAGGAAGCCACGTTGTAATTTCTAACTACGGTTCCTTCCCATTTCTTGATCCCGAATACTTCTTCAGGAATGGTAATATCCATGTCTTGTTTTACCTTTACCTGACAGGCTAAACGGGCCCCATGGTTCAATTCCCTTTTTGAAAAATGAGGGGTTTCTGTTGGCAAAGCCTCACCACCACCAGCCAATACATGACATTCGCACTGAATACAGGTTCCACCACCACCACAAGCCGATGGAAGAAAGATCTTTTGATTACCCAGGGTAGACAATAATGAATTCCCTGAGGCAACCTCTATTTTTTTCTCCCCGTTGATGGTAATAGTAACGGGGCCCGAAGGAGATAATTTTTCTTTTGTAAAAAGCAATAGGGCCACCAATAGAAGTAGTAGCACCATAAATGCTATAACCGTAATTAAAATAGTACCAAATGTACTTGTAGCTAATATCATTCTTATTCTTTTACTAGTGTGTTATAAGAGACAGCTTTGTCCTGCTCCTCTTTTTCCAATGTTGTTTTGTCTTTCTCAACTTTCTGCGCAGTGGTAGGTTCCGGAGCGGGAGCTTCATCTCCTCCTGTCAGCATTCCTCCAAAGCTCATAAATCCTTTGGCCATAAGTCCGGTAATTATAAAGGTGATCCCTAAGCCCCTTAAGGGTGGTGGCACATTGGAATATCTGATCTTTTCCCGGATGGCAGCTATGGCAAGAATTGCAAGGAACCAGCCAATTCCGGAACTAAAGCCGTAATTAAAGGCAAGGCCGAGTGATGAGATCTCCCTGGCTTGCATAAAAAGTGAGCCTCCAAGGATGGCACAGTTTACTGCGATCAACGGAAGAAAGATCCCCAATGAATTATATAGGGCCGGAGAAAACTTTTCCACTACTATCTCAACCAGTTGCACCATGGTGGCAATGGTTGCAATAAATAGAATAAAAGAAAGGAAACTTAAATTATAGTCGGCATACTCTGGTCCTAACCAAGCCAAAGCTCCATCCCGCAGGAGATATTGATCCAGCAACCAGTTCAGAGGAACCGTGACGGCCAATACAAAAATAACCGCGGCCCCCAGTCCTACTGCGGTAGCTACCTTCTTGGATACTGCCAAATAGGAACACATTCCCAGGAAGGTGGCAAATACCATATTATCTATGAAAATAGACTTAAAAAATAATTCTACGTGTTCTAACATATTGTGTGTTTAAGGTCTATTTTAATTCTCTTCAATTAATGCTTTGTTTCGGGACCGTTGTACCCAGATCAGAAGTCCGACCACTATCAGTGCCATTGGAGATAGCAACATAAAGCCATTATTCTCGTACCCTATTGAATACAATCCCGTTTTTTCTATTGGATTTCCCAATACGGGGAAACCAAGCAGAGTGCCAGAGCCGAGCAATTCCCGGAAGAACCCGACTATGACCAAGATGATTCCGTAGCCGGCGGCATTTCCAATACCATCGAGGAAGGAACGCCAAACGCCATTTCCAAGTGCAAATGCCTCAAATCTTCCCATGATAATACAGTTGGTAATGATAAGGCCAACAAACACTGCCAGGGTCTTGCTCAATTCATAGGCAAAAGCTTTTAGTACCTGATCTACAATGATCACAAGAGCGGCCACAACCACCAACTGAACAATGATCCTGATCTTGGATGGAATTATATTACGCATCAAGGAGATCACTACATTCCCCAGACCCATTACAAATAGCACTGACAAAGCCATTACTATAGAAGCCTTTAATTCGGCGGTGATCGCTAATGCAGAGCAAATTCCGAGTACCTGAATGGTAATAGGGTTATTATCCGCTAAAGGATCTAATATTAGTTTGGTATCTTTTTTAGTAAGTAGTGCCATCTTATCCTTTATTTCTTAACGATTCAAAATAATCCTTGTACAGATTCACGGTCTTGGAGATCATCGCAGATACACCGTCTCCTGTAATAGTAGCTCCTGCAAGAGCATCTACTTCATTATCGTCCTTGATATTATTCACCGGATCATTATTTCCCTTAGCGACTTTGATCCCGGTATATTGCGAACCATTCAAAATGGTTTCCCCCTTAAAATCATCCATGAAGTAACGCTGTTTGATATTGGCACCCAGGCCAGGAGTTTCCGCTTTGTGATCAAAATAAACGCCTTGAACTGTCATGTTCTTATCCAGTGACATAAATCCCCAAATGGCATCCCAGAGTCCTTTCCCGTACATAGGAACTATGTAAAAAGTCTCGCCATCCTTCTCTCCAATAAAAACAGGTAGTTTTGGTGTTTTACCATCTTTTATCAGATCAAGTTGTTTTTTGATGTTTATTAAATAAGCCTGATCATCCTCAGTGATCTTATCGCCTTCAATAACGAGTTGTTCCGTAATAAAGGATGAAAACTCTTGTTCTACCCTGTCAGTAGGCACAAAATTGACACTGCCTTCGCCCTCATTTTGATTCACTCCCATAGCATACAAAATATTCTGCTGCTTCTCGAAGCGTTCGTTCTCTTTGATCTTTGCACTTAGTGCCGAAGCCAGATAGGCCAAAATACTACCAACCACGATCACCATAGCGCCGGCAAAAAGAACTGTATATATGTTACTTTCTTTATTCATACGTTAAATGGTTTCAACTTTTACTGCTGCTTCTTTACTATCTGTATCCTTTGGAATGATCACTGCATTTTTGAATCGTTTCATTCGTCTGCTAATATTGCCCTTTAATACATAATGATCAATAGTGGGGGCAAACACGTTCATAAGTAATATGGCAAGGAATACACCTTCAGGATATGCGGGATTAAATACACGAATCATCACAGATATGAATCCGATCAGAAAACCGTAGATCCATTTACCTCGGTTGGTCTGTGATCCGGTAACCGGATCTGTGGCCATATACACTATCCCAAATGCCAGACCTCCCACAATAAGGTGTTTCCAGAAATCAAAACTCATCAAGCCGTAAAAACTACTTGTCTCTGTAATGATTCCTGCATCTACTACCCCATTGAAAATAAGTCCCATGGCCAGGGCACCTAAAACGGCACTTACCATAATGCGCCAACTGGCTATCTTGCTAAAGACCAGGAATAAACCACCAAGCAATATCAGGAATGCAGAGGTCTCCCCTACCGAACCCGGTATGAATCCAAAGAACATATCGGAAACAGAATATGAAAATTCACTGGCATTGTTCTGGGCTAAATACCCTAAGATGGTTTCCCCTGAGATGGCGTCCGGAGTTCCGGCTCTTTCCATTCCCTGGTATACCCAAACCTTGTCTCCACTCATCCAGGTTGGATAAGCGAAAAATAAAAAGGCCCGAATGGTTAGAGCAGGATTCAGGATGTTCATCCCGGTACCTCCAAAAACTTCTTTTCCTATCACTACTCCGAAAACAACGGCAACTGCCAACATCCAAAGTGGTGTGTCAATAGGTACTATCAATGGTACCAGCATCCCGGTAACCAAATATCCTTCTTCCACTTCATGGCCTTTGATAACGGCAAAAATAAACTCAACCAATAAGCCAACTCCATAGGATACAACCACTAGCGGTAAGACCTTAATGATGCCTATCCAAAAGTTATCCCATGTAATAAAGTCGTTCCAAACCGAAAAATTTTCCGGGAATCCATTTATCGCCGAATAATACTGATACCCCGCATTGAACATGGAGAACAAAAGTATAGGGATCAAAGCCATGATCACTGTATTCATGGTTCTCTTAAGATCATCAGCTCCTCTTATGTGACCTCCGCTATGGGTGGTCTCATCCGGAGAGTACAAAAAGGTATGAAAAGCGTTAAATGCCGGAGCTAACTTTTTGTCCCTGAACTGATGTTTTAGGATATGTAGTCTTTTCTTAAACGTTAATCTTTTATTACTCATTCTTAACCTATTTCTTTATATAATAAATCCAATCCTTCTCTAATAATTTTTTGATGTGGTTGTTTCGAGATACAAACAAATTCGGTCAGGGCAAAATCCTCCGGGATTACTTCGTATAAACCCAATTGTTCCATCTCATCCAGGTCCTGTACCATACATGCTTTCAACAATTGCAATGGGTAAATATCCATTGGGAAGACCTTTTCGTATTGACCTGTAACAACGAAAGCCCTGTGTTCTCCGTTGGTATTGGTGTTAAGGTCATATTTCTTATTGGGCTGTAACCATGAAAATGTCAAAGCCCTTGTTGTAGAAACTTTGTCGAATACCGGTTTATTCCATCCAAAAAGCTCATAATCGTCCCCTTCGGGAATGGCAGAAACCGTGGAATTATAGAACCCAAGGAATCCATCCGGGCGGGTTTTCAAACCTGTTAGAACATCGCCATTGATTACCCTGAAATTCTTATCGTTTACACCACTTGCATACAGAAAAGTAGCTATTTCAGCTCCTATTTTTGTCTTAAAATAATGTGGCTTCTTTACAGAAGATCCGGCCAATGCTATTAACCTTTCCGGATTAAATATTCCCGTTAATAGAGCTTCCCCAACAATTACAAGGTCTTGTGGACTTATGGTCCAAACAAGTTCCCCTTTATTTATAGGGTCTATCTTATTGATCTGTGTTCCTACAAGTCCGGCCGGATGCGGCCCTGAAACTTTATGAAGAACAATACCTTCCATTGTTGCAAGAGGAGAATTGGAAGCACTACTCACGGAAACGTGCACACTACCTGGAGTTAATTTTGAAAGCGCCGATAAGGCAGCCTGCAATTCTTTTTCTTTGCCGTTAAGAACATAATCCATGTCAGCTGCCAATGGGGCAGAACTAAATCCGGAGATAAAAATGGCCTTTGGTGTGGTCTCAGGGTTTGCAATAAGGTCATACGGCCGTTGCTTTATAAATGGCCAGCATCCGGATTTCAGAAGAAATTTTTTGATCTCTGCTGCGGAGGCTTTTCCAGGGTCTATTGTTTTGTGTGTGAGTTGCTCTTGTTTCTTGTCTGTCAGGATCTTTATATTAAGGATCCTTCTGCGAGCCCCGCGTTCTATTTCAATTAGTTCACCGCTCACGGGCGAAACAAACATCATATTCTCTATCTTCTTATTGTAAAATAGGGGTTCTCCTGCTTTTACCTCAGCTCCTTCTTTTACCAGCATCTTTGGGGTAAGTCCGTGAAAATCGGACAAGTTGATCGCGTGTACATTACTTAATGCGGCTTTGGATGTCGTAAGCTCCGCAGCACCTACCAACTTGATGTTTAACCCTTTTTTAATTCGAATGTCTTTTGACATGAAATGCAAGCCTTTTATGTTTATAAAAATTTGCCCAAAAATACCACTTAAAAGAAAGTTTTCATAATTATTGACTATAAATTTGGGCATTACGGCGAAGGGAATTTGAAGGGCATAGTTTTTGTTTACCTTTGGCTTAAAAATAGCTTGATAATGCGCTTAAAACTTAAACAGATTTTTTTGTGTTGCTTTGTCTTCCAGACCTTTGCGCAGGTTCAGGAGGAAGTAAATCCTCCGGATAATATTAAATCGGTCATCTTCAGAGGTGAAACCGAGGATCAATTTCCGGTGATACAATTAGGGGAGGATATTTACCTCGAATTTGATGATCTTCTTGCCGCAGAACAAGACTACTATTACTCTATTATTCATTGTGATTATGATTGGACCCCTTCGCAGTTATTGAAGTCTCAGTATCTCGTTGGGATAGACAATCAACGGATCATAAATTATGAGAATAGTTATTCTACCCTGCAGCCTTATTCCAACTATCAGCTTACCATTCCTAATACCAACGTCCGCCTCAAAGTAAGTGGTAATTATATTTTGGAGATCTACAACAGTTCTTATGAACTTCAGTTCTCAAGACGTTTTGTGGTGTATCAGAACCTAGTGAGGGTTGGGGCCGTTGTGCGGCGTTCAAGGGATTTCGACTATCTCGATGAGAAACAGTCCGTTCAATTCACAATAAATTCAGGCGGATTTCCATGGGTGAATCCTAAAAAAGAGATCAAGGTTGCTTTGATTCAAAATTACCAATGGGATCTCGTGATCAATTCAATAGCCCCTCAATATACTCTTGGCAATGAGTTAGTTTATAAATATGATCAGGAAACTAGTTTTTTTGGAGGAAACGAATTTTTGAACTTTGACACCAGTGATCTCAGAGCTCCTACCGCAGCCATTTCTCGAATTGAATTTGAAGATATTTATCAGCATTATCTCTTTCCGGATATCTATAGATTTGACAGACCATATACCTACTTCCCTGACATCAACGGCGATTTTGTAATAAGAACTTTACAAGGTGCTGATAAATCTCGCGAAGCGGAATACACCGGGGTTCATTTTACCCTGCCATATACAGCGCGTATAGGTTTGGACGATGTTTATATCTATGGGAAATACAACAATTATGCTATGGACGATTCCAATAAGATGACCTATAATGAAAAAACCGGGAATCTTGAGGCCACCCTGCTTCTTAAACAGGGTTTCTACAATTACAACTATGCCCTCAAAAAAAGCGATGGTAGCGTTGATCTGAACGCCATAGGTGGCAATTTTCATTTTACTGAAAATAATTACCTGATCCTTGTTTACTACCGAAATTTTGGGGATCTCTATGATTCCATAATTGGCATAGGAACTGCCAATTCAAGGACCATCAGCAATTAAAAGAAAAGTTACAGCAGAGAAAAATATCGCTACACCGAATATTTTTCCCGATACTACTCAAGTAGAACCATAATTATTATCTTGCTCAGGGAAAGGTATTTAGGAAAACATATGGGGCCATTTCTGGGGCCGAAAAGTGAATTGAATTTATATTTTATTGAATTTAAATTAGAATTTTTACCTTCACGCCATACAGGCCTTTTTTGAAAAATTGATTTAAGCTGGTTTAAGAAGACATGAAAATGATTACACAAGTCACCAAAGGAATTAAAATTTCAGTTGCAACAAGTTTTGAAGGAACATTTTTCAAAAATTACAAAACACATTTTGCTTTTGGGTATACCATTAGAATAGAAAATCAAAGCAACAATTCTGTGCAGCTAACCTCCCGCCATTGGCAGATCTATGATGCCCTTAATGAGATGGAGATCCTGGACGGAGAAGGGATCATTGGAAAAAAACCTGTTATTAAACCTGGACAGTCACACACCTATAGTTCCGGATGTTTATTATCCTCTCCTATCGGATCAATGAAGGGCTATTACAACATGGTAAATTTTTCTACATCTGAAAAATTCAGGGTATATGTTCCCGCCTTCAAATTCAGCGCCCCTTTCGCCTTAAATTAGCATATTTTTCAAGGGCAAGTATTTTCTAAACCTTCCCCCTTTTAGTACCTTTGCATGATTTTTAACCAAAATAGCATGTCATGGGTAAAGGATTTTTTCAAGTTCCGGTAGCAGTTAATGAACCTATTAAGGGCTATGCCCCGGGATCTCCCGAAAGAGAGGCCGTTTTACAACAGTATAAAGCTTATTACAAAGGAGCCGCAGATATACCCTTGTTTATTGGCTCAAAAGAGATCAGGACCAGGAAAACAAAACCCCTTTCACCTCCCCATGACCACAAACATACTGTTGGTCATTATCATATAGCAGAGAAGAAACACGTAACAGAGGCCGTTGATACTGCCCTGAAAGCCAGAAGTGAATGGGCAGATCTTGCCTGGGAGCAACGCGCTGCGATCTTTTTAAAAGCTGCCGAACTGGTAGCCGGTCCTTACAGGGCAAAGATCAATGCAGCCACGATGATAGCACAATCAAAGACCATTCACCAGGCAGAGATTGATGCTGCTTGTGAATTTATAGACTTTCTTCGTTTCAATGTAGAATATATGTCTCAGATCTATCAGGAACAACCAGATTCTGCAGAAGGGATCTGGAACCGGGTAGAATACAGACCCCTGGAAGGATTTGTCTATGCCATTACCCCATTCAATTTTACAGCCATTGCAGGAAACTTACCTGCAAGTGCTGCCATGATGGGGAATGTCGTGGTTTGGAAACCAAGTGACAGTCAGATATTTTCAGCCAAGGTCCTTGTGGATGTCTTCAAGGAGGCCGGCCTTCCTGATGGAGTGATCAATGTCATCTATGGCGATCCTGTGATGATTACAGAGACACTGCTGGCGCATCCGGATTTCTCAGGAATTCACTTTACCGGTTCAACAGATGTCTTCAAAAATTTATGGACACAAATAGGGAACAACATACATACATACAAGACGTATCCCAGGATCGTTGGGGAAACCGGGGGCAAGGATTTTATTGTAGCGCATCCCACAGCCAAACCTAAGCAGGTTGCTACCGCTATTGTCCGCGGAGCATTTGAGTTCCAGGGACAAAAGTGTAGTGCGGCGTCTCGTGTATATTTACCAAAATCTACCGCCGATGAAATTCTAGCGGAAGCTAAAAAAGACATTGCATCATTCAATGCCCCGGGATCACCTGAGGATATGAGCAATTTTATAACAGCCGTGATCCATGAAGGCTCATTTGATAAATTAGTAAGTTATATTGAGAGAGCGAAAAAGGATAAAGAAGCTTCGATTTTTACTGGCGGAGGATATGATAAATCCAAAGGATATTTTATTGAACCCACTATTATTCTTACTACAGATCCACATTATGTAACTATGGAAACTGAATTATTTGGTCCTGTGGTCACCATCTATATTTATGATGATAAAGATTGGAGCAAGGTATTGCAATTAGTAGATAGCACTTCTCCTTATGCCTTAACAGGCGCCGTGATGGCTAAAGACAGATATGCTATTGAAGAAGCCACCAAGTTGCTACAGAATTGTGCGGGGAATTTTTATATCAATGACAAACCAACAGGAGCGGTAGTTGGACAACAACCATTTGGCGGTGCCAGGGCATCGGGTACCAATGACAAGGCCGGATCTGCCCAAAACCTAATGAGGTGGGTATCCCCTAGGTTGATAAAAGAAACTTTTGTAACTCCGGAAGATTATAGATATCCGTTTCTAGGATAAATCACTTGCAGTAAACACATAAATGACCCTTAAGAGCAGCGTTCTCAAGGGTTTTTTGTTACTCCCTATTCATCCGTTTTCAACGATCGTAAGTCAATTTAGTCCTGACCTCCATACTACTAATGTAAATTTAACGTTAATTTAAAGTAATATTTATGTAAATTTATATCACAAATCTATATTCCTATGAAAACAAGAAAGAATTCATTGACTGTAGTAGAACAAGCTAAGGGCCCATGGAACAATTTGTATGGGAACATAAAAAATTATGCCCGTAAGTGCAGATATTGTTATCTATCCATGTATAGCATTTAAGTGTCCCTGGAATTTTAACGGAAGGTAAACTACCTTTTTTGTTTCAAAAAATTCTTCTGAAAAGTAGTTGGATAGGTTATAAATCTTTGCATTTCTATAGGTCTTCAACTCCTCAGTTAAGTCACCTCCCTTCAGGTAGAGTATCCCATTTTTTAGTGGATGCTTAGACCGTTTACTGATCTTTCCCTTTACCCAATGAACAAAAGTAGGCATGGCTGCTACTGCCCTACTCACAATGAAATCGAATTGTTCATCCAGATCCTCCACCCTGCTATGTAAGGCCCTTGTATTTGTCAGTTCCAGGCCTTCTACTACTTCATGTACAACCCGTATTTTTTTTCCTATGGCATCTACCATGGTTATATGTATTTCCGGAAAGAGTATAGCCAGAGGGATTCCGGGAAATCCACCTCCTGTACCAACATCCAAAATGCGGGTTCCGGGTTCAAAGGTCATCACTTTGGCGATTCCAAGGCTATGTAAGACATGTCTGATGTACAACTCATCAATATCTTTGCGCGAGACAACGTTGATCTTTTTGTTCCAATCCTGGTAGAGCTCACCCAATAGTCTAAACTGTTCCTGCTGTAATTTGGTGAGTCCCGGAAAGTAATGATTGATGATCTCTGAGTTCATACTTGTATTTGATTCGAAGCAAAAATACCACAATTAGCGGCACTTTTTAATCATAATTTATGAGTTTCAGGGCATTATTAAGCGAGTTAAAACGTTATCTTTACGGCTTTTAATGCTATTTTATGGAGAAGAATACAATAAAATTTTCAAGGAAAGATTCTGCAAATTTCTTTAGAACCCTCAATAAACGAGTAAATGCATACTTTGCGGACAACAATTTAAAGAAGACAGGTAACTGGAGGCTGCACTTAAAAACGGCTGTAATGTTCTCTCTCTTTTTAGCACCTTACTTTTTGATCCTGACCCTTAATTTGCCAACCTGGGCAAATTTATTGCTCACCATAACCATGGGAGTTGGAATGGCCGGAGTAGGGATGAATGTAATGCACGATGGCAACCACGGTTCATATTCCACCAAAAAATGGGTTAATAAACTTATGGGAAGCAGCATCTACATTCTTGCCGGTAATGTTTATAACTGGCAGGTACAACACAATGTATTGCACCACAC